>NZ_JBEXOV010000007.1:0-156148 GCF_040611715.1 Streptomyces sp. NPDC006544
ATGAGCTCTTCGTACGTGCCCTGCTGGACGACCCGGCCCCGGTCCATGACCACGATGCGGTCCGCGCCGAGGCCGAGGGACCTTCCACTCTTCCTCCATCGGGCTGCGACCTGCCGCCCGCACCCTGACCGCATGGTCCGCAAGTCTGTGCAGAGGGGGGATCGGTGTGTCCCGTAAGCAGCAGCACACGCCCGTACTGGTGGTAGGTGCCGGGCTGGCGGGGCTGTCCACGGCCCTGTTCCTGGCCTGGCACGAGGTGCCCGCCCTCGTGGTGGAACGCCACCGGGGCATGTCCCCGCATCCCCGGGCCCGGGGAATCAACCCCCGGGCCATGGAACTGATGCGGTCGGTCGGCCTCGAGGAGGAGGTCCGCGCCACCGAGTCGGCGCGGGCCCTGGCCGGCAACAGCGGCGTGTACGCCGCGCAGTCGCTCGCGGGGCACCAGCTCGGTGCGCTCCACGAGCAGTACTTCATGGACGTCAGGACCGACCTGAGCGGCCTGACGCCGACCGGCTGGTGCCTGTGCCACCAGGACGAGTTCGAGCCGGTGATCCGGCGCCGCGCCGAGGAGCTCGGCTCCCGGTTCCGCTACGGCACCGAGATGGTCTCCTTCCGCCAGGAGGAGGGCGAGCACGGCATCACCGCCGAGCTGCGCGACCGGGACACCGGTGAGACCAGCGTGGTCACCGCCGACTACCTGGTCGCGGCGGACGGTCCGGGCAGCCCGGTCCGCACGCAGCTGGGCATCGGGGTGGAGGGGCCGGGCACGACCGGGCACTTCCTCAACATCCACTTCGAGGCCGATCTCGCCGAGCAGCTCGGCGAGCGCCGGTTCATCATGTGCTACACGTTCAACGACGCCGTCCGCGGCGCGCTGATGCCGCTGGACAACGCGCGGCGCTGGCTGCTCCACGTGACCTTCGACCCCCAGGCCGAGGACCCGGAGTCCTTCACCGAGGAGCGCTGCCGGGACCTGGTGCGGGCCGCCGCCGGCGTGCCCGACCTGGACGTCAAGGTCATCGGCGCCATGCCGTGGGAGGCCGCGGGCCGCTGGGCCGCCTCGTTCGGCTCCGACCGGGTGTTCGTCATCGGCGACGCGGCCCACGTCATGCCGCCCAGCGGGGCCTTCGGCTCCAACACGGGCGTGCAGGACGCGCACAACCTGGCCTGGAAGCTGGCCGCGGTCCTCTCCGGCCAGGCCGGCCCGGGGCTGCTGGACAGCTACGACGCCGAGCGCCGGCCGGTCGGCGCGGCGACCGTGGAGCAGGCCGTGCTGCGCTCCAAGGACCGTCCGAGGCTCGCCGACAAGGAGCCCGCGCCGAGCAACCCTGCGATCCACGCCGACACCGAGGTCTGGTTCGGCGGACAGTACCGCTCCGGCGCCGTGGTCCCGTCCGACGGGGACGGTGCCCCGGAGGGGGTGTGGAACCCCCTGCCGGGCGGGCGGCCGGGTACGCGCGCCCCGCACGTGGTCCTCGAGCGGGCCGGCCGTTCCGTGTCGGCCATCGACCTGTTCACCAGGAACCTGGTGCTCCTCGCCGGCGCGGACGCGCAGGGCTGGGCGGGCGCCGGCCGGTCGGCGGCCCGCGTGCTCGGCGTCACCCTCGACGTGCTCCGGTTCGGCGAGGACGGCCTGGCCGACCCGGGCGGCGCCTGGAACGCGGCCTACGGAGTCGGCCCGCAGGGCGCCGTCCTGGTCCGCCCCGACGGGGTGGTGGCCTGGCGTTCGACGGGACCGCACCCCGAAGCGGACGCGGTACTCGCCGGCGTACTGGCCCAGGTGCTCGCCCGCTAGCCGGCCGGTCCACACCGCCGGCCACGCCACCGGCACCCAACAGCCCGACCGAAGCGATGGAGTGAGCATGTCTGGAATTACCGGCTGGGTGGACTTCGCCCGGGACCTCACCCGGGAACGCAGCACCATCCTGGCCATGACCTCGACGATGGCCCTGCGCGGGCCGGACGGCGAAGGCGTCTGGGTGGCGCCGCGGGTGGGCATCGGACACCGCCGCCTCGCGGTCTTCGACCTCGAGGACGGGCGGCAGCCGGTCGCCGTGGAGCACGACGGCCGGACCATAGCCGTGGCCGCCCACAGCGGCTCGATCCTCAACCACGAGGAGCTGCGCGCGGAACTGTCCTCGCGCGGGCACCGCTTCCGTGCGGGCGGTGACACCGAGACCCTGCTGCACGCCTTCCTGGAGTGGGGCCCGGCGGCGGCGGAGCGTCTGGAGGGCACCTTCGCGGGCGTGGTGTGGGACGCCAGGTCCGAGGAGCTGTACCTGGTCCGGGACCGGCTCGGCGTCGAGCCGCTCTTCTACTACCCGACCGCGACCGGCATCGTGTTCGGCTCCGAGGCGAAGGCGATCCTCGCCCATCCCCTGGTGGAGCCGGAGGTGGACGCGGACGGCCTGCGGGAGATCTTCACGTACTCGGGCACCCCGCACGTCTCCCCTTTCCGCGGCATGCACCGGCTGCGCGCCGGCCACCACCTGGTGGTCCGGCGCGGGGGCATCACGAAGACGCAGTGGTGGGAGATCTCGGCGGCGGAGCACACCGACAGCCTCGACGTCACGGTCGACACGATCCGCGGGCTCCTCGAGGAGAGCATCACCCGCAACCTGCGGACCGAGGCCCCCGTCGGCTCGCTGCTCTCCGGCGGCCTGGACTCCAGCGGGGTCGTCGGCCTCGCCGACGCCGAGCTGCGCAAGTCCGGCAAGCGCATCCGTACCTTCACCGTGGACTTCGCGCAGCACGCGGAGAACTTCCAGGCCACCGACACGCGCCAGTCGCCCGACGCGCCGTACGCGGCCGACGTGGTGCGCCACCTCGGGACGGATCACACCGACGTGGTGCTGGACCCCTCGGAGCTGAGCGACGCGGTGGCTCGCTGGTCGGTGCTGCGGGCCAAGGACTACCCGACACCGCTCGGCGACATGAACACCTCGCTGTACCTGCTGGCCCAGGCGGTGGCGCAGCGGGAGACGAAGGTGGTCCTCACCGGTGAGGCCGCCGACTCGCTCTTCCACGGGGTCGCCTGGAACCGGGACCCGGTCGAGAGCACGATGGACACCTTCCCCTGGGTCGCCCGCGGCGTGGTCCGCGACGACGCCGCGGGCCTGGGCTGCGGACTCTTCGGGGACTCGCTGCTCAAGGACCTGGCGCCGCTGGAGTACGCGGCCCAGCGCTACCGGGAGTCCGTCTCCGAGGCCCCCCACCTGCCGGGGATGTCGGACCAGGAGAAGCACATGCGCGAGCTGTGCTGGGTGCACCTGACCAACTTCATGGAGAACCAGAACGGGCACACGGAGCGGCTGTTCAAGGCCGTGGGCCTCGAGGTGCGGATGCCGTACTGCGACCACCGGCTCGTGCAGTACGCGTACAACCTGCCCTGGGACATGCAGAACTTCGACGGCCGCGAGAAGAGCCTGCTGCGCGCCGCCGTCCAGCACGTCCTGCCGCAGAGCGTCATCGACCGGCGCAAGACGCCGTACCCGGTGACTCTCGACCCGGGCTACGAGAAGGCGCTGCGCACAGAGATGCGGGAGCTGCTCGCCGACACGGACGCGCCGGTCCAGCCGCTGCTCGACCGGGCCGCGGTGCAGGCCACCCTGGACGACCCGGACGGCCTGAGCCGCTGGGCCAAGCGCGCGAACGTCGAGCTGCCGATCCAGCTGAACACCTGGCTGCGCAAGTACGGCGTCCGGCTGGTGCTCTGACCGCACCCGCCCCGTACGCCGATGGCGGCCGTCCCCCGAGGGGGCGGCCGCCATCCGGCTTCTGCCGTCCTGTTCTCGCCGGCGGACTGTCGCCGACGGGCTCGGCTCAGCCGGTGCCCTCCGGTGTCGTCTCCGGTTTCGTGAGCGTTACTGCCAGAAGACCTACTCAATGACGATCGTCGAGCCAGCTCGTTCGACGGACCCGCGGGGCGCGCACGTCCTCTACCACCGCACCGCCGACCCGCACCTGGTCCAGTCCGCGGCCCAAGGCGGGCCGGTGAACTCTGCGCTCACTCGCCTGGTCCGAGCGAAGCCACTCGGTGGTGGATCCGGGAAGCCTCTTCCAGGAAGGCCTTCGCTTTGTCCGGGTCGGCGCACGCAGCGGCCCGCTGTTCGAGATCACGGACGTGCTGGTCGAGCTCGGGATCCCGTGCGAGGGCGTACTCTCCCCACCAACGCGCGAGGAACGCCGGCGCCGCACCGATGTCATACGTGTCGGCGATCTTCGCCTGCCAGTTGGCCTCGAAGTCGGCCAGCAGCTGCGGTGCGTACGCAGCGATCGCCGCGCGCAAGGCGGGAATGTTGCGCTCAGGCATCGGGGGCACCTGATGAAAGGGCCCTGGAGCGGTGGTCATGCGGGAATCCTCTTCCGGTCGACGCCCTCCACGATAGTGCGCGTAGCCGGAGAGGAGGGGCGGTCACCCGAACGGGTAAGACCGCAGACGCGGAGCAACGTCCGCCGCACGATCACGACCGGCCGGGGGCACACGATCACGCTGCCCGGCGCGGTTCGGCAGATGCCTGCGCAGATCCGGACGGCGTAGCCCGACACCACATCGGTGCACGCCCCCCGTCGGCGTTCCCGGTCAGTGGCCGGCGTGGTCCGCGGAGACGGTGCGGGGGGCCTTGCCCTCCGTGCCGGGTTCCACGACGGTGAACTGGCCCATCATTCCCTGGTCCTCGTGGAACAGCACGTGGCAGTGGTACATGTACGGCTTGTGCGGATCGGTGAGGGTGTCGAAGCGGACGGCGAGCCGGATGGTGCCGAACTCCGGCAGGTAGACGGTGTCCTTGGGGCCCTGGACGTAGGCGGGGGGCTCGTGGCCGTTCACGTCGATGACGCTGAAGGTCGCGCCGTGCAGGTGGAAGGCGTGGATCCAGGTGTCGCCGCGGTCGATCTCCCAGATCTCGGTCGCTCCGGCCGGCACGACCTCGTCGACGCGGGTCATGTCCATGGTCTTGCCGTTGATCTGGAAGCCGACGAAGTCGAACTTGCGCACCTTCGCGCCGGCGGGAGCCGTGACGGGCTCCGGGGCCCCGTCGACGCGGGTGGGCAGCTCCGGGGAGCCGGTGAGCTTCTGGGCGGCCCGCAGTTCGAGGAGGTCGAAGGTGTCGTCGCTGCCCATGTAGCGGTCGGTGGGGAAGCCGAAGCCCAGCTCGGGCGGGAAGCTGCGCAGCACCGCCTTCTCGCCGGGCTTGAAGGCCACGACGATCTCGGCCCGCTCGCCCGGACCCAGGCGCAGCCGGGTCATGTCCTGGGGGCGCTTGAGCAGCCCGTTGTCGACGGCCACCAGGTGGAAGCTGCGGTCGTCGGGGAAGCCGATCCGGTAGACGCGGGCGTTGGAGCCGTTGAGCAGCCGGAGGCGCACCCGCTGGGTGGTGACGTCGAAGTGCGGGTTGTAGGTGCCGTTGACCAGGATGGTGTCGCCGAGCAGGCCGATGTTGTCGACGCCGGCGATCGAGGCCTGCAGGTGGGTCTCGGTGAAGTCGAGGGATCCGTCGTCGTGGAAGTTCTTGTCCTGGATCACCAGGGGTATGTCGTCGACGCCGTACGTGGAGGGCAGGCCCGCCCGGTCCGACGCGTCGTCGTCGAGGATGATCATTCCGGCCACGCCCCGGTACACGTGGCTGCCCGTGGCACCGTGCGGGTGCGGGTGGTACCAGAGGGTCGAGGCGGGCTGGTGCACGGTCCACTCGGGGCGCCAGTTCCCGCCCGCGGGGATCATCTGGTGCGGTCCGCCGTCCATGGAGGCGGGCAGGTGCATGCCGTGCCAGTGCAGGGTGGTCGCCTCGGGCAGGCCGTTGCGCACGTCCATCGCGACGAGGTCGCCGCGGCGGGCCCGCAGGGTGGGGGCGAGGTAGGTTCCGTTCGCGCCCCAGGTGGCGGTCTTCTTGCCGGGGAGCAGCTCGGTGGTGCCCGGGGCGAGGTCGAGCCGGTAGGTGCGACGGCCGCCGGACGGCTCGGGGTGGAGCAGCTCGGGAATGCGGAGCGGGTTCGCGAAGTCGAGGTCTCCGACGTTGCTGCGCCGGTAGTCCTGGTAGACCCACAGGAAGTTGCCGCCGTAGCCGGCCCCCGCGACCAGGGCCGCGCCTCCCAGTGTGAGGAAGAGCCGGCGGCGGACGGGTCGTTGGGAAGGCTTCATGGTGCATCCTCGCAATTTGCCACTCGGTCTTCCCATGGTTCCGCCCCGCTCCTCGAGTGCGGCTCGTGAGCCGCTGGAGCGGGGCGGAGATCCCGGTACGGGACCGGCCGGGCGGTCACTGGCCGGCGGGCTCCAGGCGGAACACGACCTCGGTCACGTCCATCACCCCGGCCCGCCGGTAGGGCTTGAGCTTCTGGCGGTGCAGGGTGTGGCGCGCGCTGACCTCGAAGTCGCGGAACTCCTTCTCGGTCCTCCACTCGGTGAAGACGAAGTAGAGGCCGACCGCCTCGTTCGACTTCACCAGCGTCTGGCCGAGGTTGGCGGGCTCGGTGGCGATGGCTTCGCCGATGGTCAGCCAGACCTTCTCGAAGTCGGCCGCCATCTCCGGGAAGATCTCCATGCGGAGGATCACCCGGATCGGGGCGGACTGCCCCGGGGCGGAGCCGTCGGCGGTTGCGGTCTCGGTTGCGGTGGCGGTCATGAGCTCCCCTTGTCCGCGGGCGGCTGGTCCAGCCTCAGAACCCGCTTGATCATGCTGCGCAGCACGTTCCGGGTGAAGATCGGCGCTTCGGCGCAGCGCCAGGCGACGACTCCGTCGGGGCGCACCAGTACGGCGCCCTGGGCGGTGACCCCGTACAGCTCGGGCCAGCGGTCGTCGAGGTCGTCGAGGTCGACGCCCATGCCGTACAGCGAGAGCGGTGTTCCGAGCTCGGCGGCGACGGACCGGCCGGCTTCCAGCCAGGGCCGGTTGTCCGGCCCGGTGAGCAGCACCATCGACCGGCCGAAGAGGTCCAGTACGGAGATCTCCGAGCCGCCGTAGCGCAGCCGCAGGTGGGGGGCGCGGCAGCCGGGGCGGCCGTCGTTCTCCGCGGCCCACACTCCGAATCCCGGCAGGGTGCCCTCGTCCCAGGGCATCACGGCGGCGGAGCGGTAGCGGGCGGCGCGCCAGACCAGCGGGTCCTCCGCGATCTCCGGCGAGGCCGGCTCGGGGGACTGCTTGATGAGGCGGCGGCGGTCCTGGGAGCGCAGTACGGCCTGCTCGACCGTGGCCGCACAGACCGGCCGCCGCTCCTCGTCGTACGTCTCCAGCAGGTCGGGATCGGCCCAGCCGTTGAGGACGGCCGAGATCTTCCAGGCCAGGTTGTGCCCGTCCAGGACGCCGGTGCCGGCGTCGAACCCGCCGCTGGGCGGCATCACGTGGGCCGCGTCGCCCACGAGGAAGACCCGGCCGTCGGAGAACCGGCCCGCGGTCCTGGCCTCGCCCGCCCAGGCGTTGACCTGGAGGATGTCCGGGTCGAGGTTCCTGACCCCGGTCGCGGCCCGGATCAGTTCCGCGCAGCGCTCGGGGGTGAAGGACTCCAGCGGCTCGCGCTCCGGGTCGTACTTGACGTGCAGCAGCCAGTCCTCGGAGTTGTCGAGCGGCATGAGGGAGCCGTGCAGGAGCGGGTTCACCGTGTAGCACATGATGAACTTGCGGCCGCGGGTCTCGTTCTGGAGGTTGGCGATGAAGCGGACCGTGACGAAGTGGCCCAGCGTGTGGCCCTCGAAGGGGATGCCGAGCCGGCTGCGCACCTGGCCGTCGGTGCCGCCGGCGTCGACCAGGTAGCAGGCCTTGATCTGCCGCTGCTCGCCCGTCTCGGGGTCCCGTACGAGTGCGGTGACCTCGTCGACGCCGGGGCCGCCCTGGTCGAAGGAGACCAGCTCGTTGTGGATCTCCACGAGGAGGCCGAGGTGTTCCGCGCGGTCGCGGAGCACGGCTTCCAGCTCCCGTTCGTCGGCCAGGCACCAGCTGGTCGGCGACAGCGTGCCCGGTTCGGCCTGCACGTCCAGGAGGTACTTCTCGTCGATCGTGCTGAGGTCCCACCCGCTGAGGGTGTCCGCGAGGGCGATCCCGTTGTTCTCCTCGAGCGCCTTCGCGGAGGGCAGCCGGCGGATCTTCTCCTCCAGGCCCAGGGAGCGCAGGAGCTCCATGGCCCGGGGGTGGACACCGAGGATGCGCGGCGGCCGGAGGCGCTCGCGCACCCCTTCCAGCAGCAGGCAGTCCACTCCCTGCTCGGCGAGGAACAGGGCCGTCGCCAACCCGGCCAGCCCTCCGCCGGCCACCAGGACATCCGTGTTACGGAGCGCACTGCGGCCTGTACCGCGCACTGTCCTCACATCCCTTCATCTGCTAGGAGCGGTGCTCCACCAGCACGGCGGCGTCCTTGTTGCCGTCGCCTTCCGCGACGACCGACGCGAACTGCTCGCGCACGAGGTCCAGTACGGGCATCCGGGTGCCGTATTCGGCGGCCGCCTCGATGGCGATCCGGATGTCCTTCTCCATCAGCTCCGACCGGAAGAAGGCCGGCTCGTAGCTGCGCTTGAGCATCAGGTGCGCACGGAACCGCATGACCATGGAGCTGAACCCGCTCTGCGAGACGACGCCGATGAGCTGGTCGCGGTCGAGTCCGGCGGCGGTGCCGTACGCGACGGCCTCGGCGAGGGAGGCGACCTGGGCGCCGAGCAGCAGGTTGAGGATCAGTTTCATGGCGGCGGCGTTGCCGGGGGCACCGACGTGGGTGACCTCGCTGCCGATCTCCTCCAGGACCGGGCGCACCTCGTAGAGGTCTTCCGGGTCGCCGGAGACGTACACCCGCAGTTCGCCCTTGCGGGCCTGGAGCGGGTTGCCGACGACACAGGCCTCGACGCGGCGCAGGCCCTTGTCCGCGAGGCGGGTCGCGGCCTCGCGGGCGTAGGCCGGCGAGACGGTCGAGGTGTCGACGATGACGGTGCCGGGAGCCAGTACGGGCACCACCCGGCCGAACAGGATCTCCTCGACCGCCTTCTCGTCGCTGAGGCTCAGCATGACGATGCCGTGGCCGGCGGCGGCGCGCTCGGGGGCGTCGGCCAGCTTGGCGCCCGCCGCGACGAGCGCGGCCGCCTTGCTGGCGGTCCGGTTGTAGACGGTCAGGGCGTACCCGGACTCCACCAGGCGGCCGGCCATGCCGCCGCCCATGTTGCCGAGGCCGATGAAAGCCAACTGTCGGTTGGTCATGGGGAGTTCTCTTTCCTTCCGGTCCGGCTGCCGGTTCGGGAGTCCGGGGTACTGGCTGCGTGGCTTCCTTGCGTGGGACGGGACCCGGGGGCCGTCAGTACGCGGCGTCGACCTCGTAGAGGGCGAACGGCGCGCTCGTACGGGTGTCGCGGAACGGTCGCAGCGGGGCGGTGTCCTCGCGGTGCTCCGCCCCGTCCTCCCAGATCCGGAAGGCCGCCATGGACTCCCAGCGGCTGACCACGACGAGCGCGGTCGGGTCCGCGGGGGACCGCAGCAGCTCGTTGCCGAGCATGCCGGGGACCCCCGCGAGCCGCTTGCTGACCAGGTGGTACGCGTCCCGAACGGCGGCCAGCTGCTCTTCGTCGTGGGCCGCCTGGTAGACCAGGACCCTTACCTCACCGGGCATCGGCTGCCGCCTTGCCCTCGATGGTGGTGAGCACCTCCATGACGTGGAAGGAGCCGCCCTTGCGGAAGGGGTGCAGCGTCGCGCGGTGTTCGAGGTGCGCGGGGCTCTCCTCGAACTCGCGGAAGCGCGGCTCGTCCGTCCAGTCGCTGATGATCACGAAGATGGTCTTGCCGCCGGCCGTGCGGTCGTCCTCGCGGGCCAGGGACTGGCCGAGGTTCGCCGGGTGGCCGGTGACCGCCTCGGTGCCCTCCAGCCAGGCCTTCTGGAAGTCGGCCTCCTTGCCCGGCTCGATCTCCATGCGGAGCATGACGCGGAAGGCCATCAGGAGATACCTCCGTCGACACCGATCGTGTTGCCGGTGACGTAGCGGGACAGGTCGCTGGCGAGCCACAGGATGGCGCCGGCCACCTCGTCGGGGGTGCCGAGCCGGCCGAGCGCGGTCTTCGCGCCGTACCGCTCCGACATCACCTTCTGCTGCTCGGGCGGCATCGCGAAGAAGTTCTCGGTCTCGATGACGCCGAGCGCGACCACGTTGAAGCGGATGCCCTGCGAGCCGAACTCCTTGGCCAGCGAGCGGTTCAGGCCCACGAGCGCGGCCTTCGTCGTGGTGTAGTGCGCGCGCAGCGGGATGCCGGCGTCGACGGCGCGGGAGCCGATCGAGACGACCGAGGAGCCCTCGCCGAGCAGCGGCAGCGCGTTCTGGATGACCAGGTGGGCGCCGGTGATGTTGGTGGCGAGGATCCGGTTCCACTCGTCGAGCGGGAGGTCCTTGTACGGGATGTGGCTGATCGCGCCGGCGTTGTTGACCAGGAGGTCGAGGCGGCCGCCGGTCAGCTCGCCGACCTGCCGCAGCAGGCCCGCGATCTCCTCGGGCTGGGAGAGGTCGGCGCGCAGCACGTGGTGGTTGCCGCCGATCTCCTTCAGCTCGTTCTCCAGGGAGGTGACGAAATCACTCTCGCGCTGGTAGCAGGTGATGACGTCGACACCGGCCTGGGCGAGCGCCAGTACGACGCCCCGCCCGACACCGCGGGTGCCGCCGGTGACCAGGGCCTTTTTACCCCGGAGTTCGAGGTCCATGGGTGTTCCTCCGTGAAGTAGCGTGTTGAGGGAAGGCGGGGCGGCACTCAGAGCAGGAAGCCGAGTGCCGTGCAGTTGACGACGAGCGCGGCGATGGTGAGCCAGCTGCGCAGGCGGTTCCAGGCGCCCCAGACCTGCCGGGGGTCGCGTTCGGCGAAGTCGCTCGGCAGGTTGTCCGGGTCGAGGGTGCGCATCCACCGGTTGACCGGGACGTTCTTGGTGACGGAGATGACGGCCGTCACCGCGGCGAGCAGGGCCGCCACGGCGAACAGGGTCTGCGCCCCGGCCACCGGCGCGCCGACGGCGAGCACCACGTCACAGGCGATGGTGCCCAGCAGGCAGATGGGCATCGCCGGGTCGTAGCGCGTCCCGAAGAACGCGTGGGCGTTGACGTAGCGGTCGGCCGGCAGGGACGCCAGGTAGGGGAAGCCCCCGAGCTGGGTGCCGAAGAGGACTCCGGCGGCCAGCCCGTTGACCAGGAGGAGCAACGGGGCGATGAAGGTCAGCACCAGGTGCTCCTCAGCGGACGAGGGCGCGGGCCTGGGCTTCGACCCGCTCCTTGATGAGTTCCATCTGGATCTTGGTGTTGCGGTTCAGGTGCTCCGTCATGGCGTCGTCCGTGGCCGGGGCCTCGGGCTTCATGTGGAAGTCCTGGATCCAGCGCATCCGTACGCCGCCCGCGGGCTCCTGCGTGTACTCCCACTGGATGTTCATGAACTCGAACGGTCCGGTCTCCACGCGCTCGGCCCGGACGGTGCGGGTGGCGGTGTCGCGGGTGCGGCGGGAGACCCAGCTCCAGACGTTGCCGTCCTCGTCGGGGTGCATGGTGAGGCGGAAGACGACCGTGTCACCCTCCTGTTCGAGCACCTCTGCGGTGGCGTACTCGCTGAACAGGTTCGGCCAGTTCGGGACGTCGTTGGTGATGTCCCAGACGACGTCCATGGGGGCGTCGATGACGATGAAGTTGTCGGTGTGTCCAGCCACGGTTCGGTGCTCCTCGATGGGTCGGCTCGGATCGTGTCTTCAGCCGTGTCGGCCGTGTGGGGGGAGGTGCGGCCCGCTCAGCGGCCGAGGACCAGAGCGGAGGTGAAACCGCCGTGGCCGCGGGCCAGGACCAGCGCGTGACGCAGGGACTGCTCCCGGGGAGCGCCGGTGACCAGGTCGATCTCGTAGCCGGGTGCGAGCGCGCGGACGTGGGCGGTGTGGGGGATCACGCCTTCGCGCAGGGACAGCAGGGCGGTGGCGACGTCGAGCGGCGCGCCTCCGCCGTAGAGCCGTCCGGTGAGCGTCTTCGGCGCGGTGACCGGGACGCCCCGGGGACCGAAGATCTCGGTGAGGGTCCGTGCCTCGTCGCGGTCGTCCGCGGGGATGCCCGCGGCGTCGGCGAAGACGACGTCGATGTCGGCCGGGGTGAGGCCGGCGTCGGCGATGGCGGCCTCGGCCGTACGGCGCAGCGCGCGCGGACGGCCGGACTCGGGCGCCGGGTCGAAGCCCGAGGCGTATCCGAGGACGCGTCCGTAGTTCTGCGCGCCGCGCTCTTCCGCGGCCTCGGCGCTCTCCAGTACGAGGATCGCGCCGCCCTCTCCGGGCAGGTAGCCGGAGGCCTCCTCGTCGAACGGCACGTAGGCGCGGTCCGGGTCGGCGACCGTGGAGAGCTTGCCGGTGGTGAGCTGCGCGGTCAGGGCGTA
Source organism: Streptomyces sp. NPDC006544 (assembly GCF_040611715.1). Lineage (NCBI taxonomy): Bacteria > Bacillati > Actinomycetota > Actinomycetes > Kitasatosporales > Streptomycetaceae > Streptomyces > Streptomyces sp. NPDC006544. The sequence continues at coordinate 12,345 of NZ_JBEXOV010000007.1, forward strand.
CGGGCACAGCGAGGCGTCCGTGCCGCCGGTGACGACGAGGCGGGAGCCCTTGCGGGTGAGGCGCCGGGCCTGGCCGATGGCGTCGAGTCCGCCGGCCTGCTCGCCCGCGAGCACTCCGCACGGCCCGCGCATGTTGTGCTTGATGGACACCTGGCCGGTGGTCGCCGCGTAGAACCAGGCGATCGACTGGTAGGCGCCGACCCAGGTGGGGTCGTTCTGGTAGAGCGCGGTCATCTCCTTCTGGCCGAACTCCGTGCCGCCGGAGGACGAGGAGGTGACGACGGCCATCTCGTACTCGGGGATGGCGCTCAGGTCGGCGCCCGAGTCCTGGAGCGCCGCTTCGCTGGCGGCCAGGGCGAGATGGGTCCAGTGGTCGGTCTGCGAGATGAGCCGGTTCGGCTTGACCGATTCCTGGGCGCTGAAGCCCGGTACCTGTCCGGCGTGCCGCACCGGGTAGCTCGACGGGTCGAACCGGCCGATGCGGTCGATCCCCGACTTGCCGGCGAGGACCGAGGTCCAGTGGGCCTCGACGCCGACACCGGTGGGAGCGAAGATCCCGAGGCCGGTGATCACCGGGGGGCGGTGGTCGGAGGAGGGGGCCATCATCAGCTCCTTCCGGCCGCGGCCGCGGCGGAGCCGGGGCGCGCGAGCAGCATGGCCGTCTGGAAGCCGCCGAAGCCGCTGCCGACGCTGAGGACGACGTCCATGGAGTGGTCGCGGGCCGTGATCGGGACGTAGTCCAGATCGCAGAGCGGGTCCTTGGTCGTCAGGTTGGCGGTGGGCGGGACGACCTGCCGGTCGAGCGCCAGCGCGCTGGCGGCCACCTCGATGGAGCCGATGGCCCCGAGGGAGTGGCCGACCATGGACTTGATGGAGCTGACCGGGATGTCGTAGGCGTGGTTGCCCAGGCTGCGCTTGAACGCGGCGGTCTCGTGCCGGTCGTTCTGCAGGGTCCCGGAGCCGTGGGCGTTGATGTAGCCCACGGCGGTGGGGTCGATCTTGGCCTGGTTCAGGGCGACGCCGATGGCCTCGGCCATCTCGCGCCCGTCGGGCTTGAGACCGGTCATGTGGTACGCGTTGCTGCGGCCGGCGAAGCCGACGATCTCGGCGTAGATGCGGGCGCCGCGGGCGATGGCCGCCTCGCGCTCCTCGATGACCATGACCGCGGAGCCCTCGGCGAGCACGAAGCCGTCGCGGGTCCCGTCGAAGGGCCTCGAGGCGTGCGCCGGGTCGTCGTTGTTCGCCGTGGTCGCCTTGATCGCGTCGAAACAGGCCGAGGTGATCGGCGAGATCGGTGCGTCGGTGGCGCCGGCGATGGCGACGTCGGCCGAGCCCTCCTCGATGAGCTGGACGGCGTGGCCGATGGAGTCCAGGCCGGAGGTGCAGCCGGTGGAGACCAGCGCGACGGGGCCCTCGGCCCCGACCTCCCAGGCGACCTCGGCCGCCAGGGTGGAGGGGATCATGTAGCCGTACAGGTGCGGGACGCCGTACTCGTGGTCGACGAGCCACTTGCGGCCGCTGTCGGAGAGGGTGACGTACTCCTCCTCCAGGCCCATCGTGCAGCCGACGGCCGAGCCGATGGAGACGGTCAGCCGCTCGGGGGCCAGCGCGGAGAGCTCGATCCCGCTGTCCGCCACCGCCTCCCGGGCGGAGACCACGGCGAACTGCGCGGCTCGGTCCATCCGGCGGATCTGGCGCGGGGTCAGTCCCGCGAGGGCCGGGTCGAAGTCGACCTCGGCCGCGACCTGCGAGCGGAACGCGCCCGCGTCGAACAGGGAGATCCGCCGCGTCGCGGTACGCCCTTCGGACAGCGTCCCCCAGAACGCCTCACGGCCCACCCCGCCCGGCACGACCGTGCCGATGCCGGTGATGACGGCCCGTCGGGTCACTTGGCACCGCCGACATCGGGGTTGGCCTGCTCGGGGCGCTGGGCGACCTCGGTGTCGACGTGGCCGTACTCGGGGCTCGGCGCGAGCGGCGAGAGGTGGAAGGCGCAACGGGCGGTGGCGTCGCCCACGTTGACGAGGCGGTGGCGCACCCCGATGGGGACCAGCAGCGAGTCGCCGGCACCGAGGACGACCTTCTGGCCGTCCAGCGTCATCTCGAGGGTGCCGTCGATGACGTGCAGGAACTCCTCGGAGTACGGGTGGTAGTGCTCGGTGATCCAGTCGGCCGGGTCGAGGGTCATGACCCCGCCGAAGCCGGAGGTGCAGCCGACCGTCTTGGGGCTGAGGGTGACACGGATGTCACCACCGCGCTTGGTGTTGGCCTCGACCTCGTCCGAGGTCACCTTCACAGTGCGAGAAATGGCGGTGGTCACTTGATCCGCCCTCCGTCCTTGGTCCAGATGTAGAAGGGCTCGGCCATCGCGTCCTTGGGCTCTTTCCAGTCCGGGTCGTAAGGTTCGACGCACTGGGCGAGCTTGGTGTTGATGTCGTCGTAGAGCGGGTGGCTCCGAGCGCGGTAGAGGTTCGCGTTGATGTCCTCGTCTGCCTCCACCAGGTGGAAGTACAGGCCGTGGAACTTGAAGAGCGTGCGACGGCTGACACCGATCAGGTGCGGCAGTTCGGAGTCGTCCGACTCGCCGAAGATCTTCGCGATGTCTTCGGTCTTGTCCGGCCGCAGCTTGGCGACGATCAGAGTGCGATGCACGGTGGTCCCTCCCGAGGAGTCGGTGTCTGCGGGACGGAAGGTCTCACCGCGATCTGGAGGAAGGCTTGATACCGCCTCCAGCGCCGCTGCAGCGCCGCCCGGCGAGCGGGCCGCGAGCGGGCCGCGAGCGCCGCCGGGTCAGCTGCATGCGGACCGACCACCACAGCGGAGGAACTCGCATGCCGTTCGCAGCGATCACGTACGACGTCAAGCCGGGCTACGAGGCGGAGCTCACCGAGATCTTCGGCAGCTTCAAGCGGGTCAAGGGGAACCGCGTCAAGGACGAGTCGGGCGCGGAGGCCGGCACGCTGCTCGCCACCGCCGTGTTCCTGCGCGACGACACCCTGGTGCGGGTCATCGAGTACACGGGCGACCTGGACGCCGTGGCCCGGCACATGGCGGTGCAGCCGGGTGTGGTCGACTTCGAGGAGTCGATCAAGCCGTACCTCAGCAAGCCGCGCGAGACCGACACCCCCGAGGGCTTCGTGGCGACCTTTAAGCGCAGCCTGCTGACCACGGTCGTGCAGTTCTCCAGCCGGGACCTGCCCGCCTCCGTCTGATCCGGGGCGCGCATCCGCCCGGGCGTACGCCGACGGCGCGACGGCCGTACTGGAATCCAGTACGGGGCCGCCGCGCCGTAGCCGTTCTCGGACCGTAGCCGTTCTCGGACCGCCGGCGTCTCAGATCGCCGGCGTCTCAGATCGCCGCGACTCCCGCCGCGGTGAACACCAGCGCAACCACCGACAGGACGGTGCGCAGGTAGTGGAACTTGCGCCAGAGCGGGCGGGGATCCTCCCAGTCGGCGGGTATCACCGCGGGATCGGTGATCGCCTTCACCCGGCGGTTGATCGGCACGTTGCACAGGTGGGACACCCCGGAGACGCCCAGCAGCAGCACCGCCGAGGCCGCGAAGAGCGGCCGCCCGGTACCGCTGACGGTCACCGCCAGCACGCCGTTGACCAGAGTGCTGCTCAGCACGATGACCGGCATCGTGGGGTCCCAGTTCCGTCCGAGCAGTTTGTGCGCGTAGACGTAGGTGCCCGTCTCCATCGCGAAGAGCGCCGGAAGGACGCTCAGCGCGACGGCGAACAGGACTCCGGCGGTGACGCCGCTGCCGAGCAGCGCCACGACACCCAGGACCTCGTTCATGACGACGGGGCCCCCACGGGGTGGGTGTCCACGGTGAGCTGCTGGACGCTGCGCATGATGGCGTTGCGGAAGTACTCCGCGAACCCCTCCGGCGTGGTGGTGTCCCGCTGCTCCGCGAGGTACGGGGCCAGCTTGTCCTCGAGGATGTGGACGCCCTTCTGGGCGGCCATGTGCTTGCCGACCGCCGCGAAGTCTCCCTCGTAGTGGATGACGCGCACGATGTTGTCGTCCTTGACGAAGACACCGGTGCCGAGCAGCCGGCCGGCCGGGTCGCCGCCGTCGCCGGCGAACTCCGGGGTGCTGACCCGCTCGAAGGCGGCGAAGATCTCGGCGATCTCGTCCTCGAAGCCGGGCTTGACCTTGTACGTGATGGCTGCGTAGGGCATCAGATTCCTCCGTCGACTTCGATCGTGGTGCCGGTGACGTACGAGGCGCTCTCTCCGGCGAGGTAGAGCACCGCCCCGGCGACGTCCTCGGGTGTGCCGAGGCGGCCCAGGGCGGTCAGCGCCGTCAGCTTGGCCGCCAGCTGCGGCGGCAGGCCCGCGCCCGGCTCGGTCTCGGTGACCCCGGGCGCGACCAGGTTGACCCTGATCCCGCGCGGGCCGAGCTCCTTGGCGAGCGCGCGCGTGAAGCCGACCAGCGCGGCCTTGGAGGTGCTGTAGTGCACTCCCATCGGGCGGCCGCGCAGGGCGACCGAGGCCCCGATGTTGACCACCGAGGCGCCCGGCGCCAGGGCGTCGAGCACGGACTGGGTGACGAGGTAGGCCGAGGTGGCGTTGTGGTCCAGGACCCGGTGCCACTCCTCCTCGGAGAGCTTGCCGAAGGGCACGTGCCCGTCGACGCCGAGGTTGTTGACGAGGACGTCGATGCCGCCGAGCCACTCGCCGGCCGTGGCGGCCAGCAGCCGTGCGCCCTCACGGGTGGTGAGGTCGGCCTGGACGAGCTCCGCCTCGCCGCCGGCCGCTTCCAGTTCGGCGCCCAGGGACTTGGCCTGTTCGGCGTCGCTGCGGTAGCTGACGACGATCCGGGCACCGGCCCGGGCGAAGGCGAGCGCCGTCGCCCGGCCGATGCCGCGGGTGCCGCCGGTGATGACGACCCGGCGGCCCGCGAACGTATCGGGCTCCGTCACCGAACGGCCCCGGCACGGGGGGCCGTGCTGATCAGGGCGAGCAGCAGGCGCGGGGTCTCCGCCTCCGCCACCGCGTCGTCGTTCAGCACGATCCCGTAGGTACGGTTGATCACGCTGGTGACCTGGAGCAGGGCGAGGGAGTCGTAGCCGAACTCGAGGAACGGCGTGTCCAGGGCTTCGTCGCCCTCGAAGGCCATGCCCTCCTCCGGCGCTCCGACGCACTCGAGCAGCAGCTCACCGAGCTCGGAAAGGGTTATGTCGCTCACGATGCTTCCTCTCAGGAGAATCAGTTGGCCCTAGCCAGCAGCGGGATTCCCGCGACACCGAACAGTGCCGGGGTTCCCTCCAGGTCGAGCTGTGGCGAGGAGTCGAGAACCGCGCGGTGCAGGAACTCGATGCTGGGTGAGGGGTCGAGCCCCAGAGTCTGGTTGAGGGAGGCGCGCAGCTGCCGGTAGACCACCAGGGCGTCACTGCGCCGCCCGGCCCGGTACAGCGCGAGCATCAGCTGCTCGTGCAGGGCCTCGTGCATGGGGTGCCGGGCCGCGAGCCCGGACAGTTCGCCGATGAGTTCATGGTGGCGGCCGAGCCTCAGGTCTGCCTCGATTCGACGGTGAAGCACGCTCATGCGCGACTCGTCGAGCCGGGTGGCCTCCACTTCGAGGAGCACGCCGCACTGGACGTCGGCCAGCGCCCGGCCGTGCCACAGGGACAGCGCCCGGCCGAAGTACGCGGAGGAGCCGACCCAGTCGCCCTGGTCCAGGGCGCGGTGGCCGGCCGAGGACAGGGCGTCGAACTCCTGGGCGTCGATGAGTCCGCCCTGGGTGTCCAGGCGGTAGCCGCCCGGTTCGGTGACCAGGACGCTCTTGGCGCCGCGGGGCAGTCCGGCGCCGGCCGGCTCCTCGGCCAGCGCCGCGCCGATGAGGTGGCGGATCTGCAGGATGTACGTCTGCAGCGTGGTCTGCACGCTGCGCGGCGGACTCTCCCCCCACACCTCCTCGACCAGTGAGGCCACCGAGACGACCTGGTCGGCCTGGAGCGCGAGCAGCGCGAACACCTTGCGCGGCTTCACGGCCGTGAGGTGGAGGGGAACACCGGACTGGATGGCTCGGAACGGCCCGAGCACGCTGATGTCCATGCCTTGAACAACTCCTTGTGGTTGGGGTGTCCGGCTCGCCGCGGGCACGGCTCAGCCCGCCACTGGCGGTAGCTGCGGAGCTCCGGCGAACACCGATTCGACGTTCAGCGCCTCCCCGACGCGCCGGGGCAGTTCCGCTCCGCGTACGAAGAAGTGGGCCCCGGGCAGGGTCCACAGCCGGAACCCCGCCGTCGTGCAGTGCTCCCAGGCGGCGACCTCGGCCGGGGAGACCAGCTGGTCGTCGGCTCCGGCGAAGGCCGCCACGGGGCAGGGCAGCGCAACCATCGGCGCGGACCGCAGACTGCGGGCCAGCCGCAGGTCGGCCCGCAGTGTGTCCAGGGTCATGGCGAGCCATCCGGGCCGCTCGAGCAGCTGCGGAGGCAGGCTGTCCTCGTCCCCGAGCCCCTTGACGAGGTCCTCGTCCGGGGCGTCCGGGAGCAGGGCGCCGGGACCGTCGAGGACGGCGGAGGGGAGCTGGGGCGCGGGGCTGGCGCCCGCCATCACCATCAGGGGCGGCCGGTGGCCGGTGCGGACCAGGTGCTCCGCGAACCTGTAGGCGACCATCGCGCCGAGGCTGTGCCCGTAGAAGGCGTACGGCTCGGGCCCGTCGAGGAGTTCCCCGAGGTCGTCGGTCAGTTCCCGGACCAGCCGGTCCCCGTCGGTGATCCGGGCTTCCCGCAGCCGGGCTTCCCGGCCGGGCAGCCGTACGGGCAGTACGGTCACGCCGGGTCCGACGGAGCGCCGCCATCCGGCGAAGCTCATGGCACCCGCGCCCGCGTGGTGGAAGCAGAACAGCCGGATTCCGGCCGGGCCGGCCGGCGGTCGTACCGCGAGATAACGATGCACCCGGACTCCCCTTCCGTAGATGACCCCCGTGGTCAGGTGCGGGATCAGAGAGTCACCGCCCCACCTCGCCCGGGGCTCAACTTCAGCTGGAGCGCGGGTCGGCGAGTACCGGCAGCAGGGGTAGCACGCCGCTGGATCCGCTCCGGGCGTCGAACCCCGGGTCGTACAGCGCGGCGCTGACCGTGTAGGACTCCACCTTCTGCCAGCTGTGGAAGGACCACTCCCATCCGGTGCCCGGCGTGCCGTCGGGCCGGAGCATCTGCACGCGCTGGTCGCGCGGTCCGAAGCCGAACTCGGTGAACCGGAAGCGCAGCCCCTGGCCGATGGCCTTGCTGTAGGCCTCCTTCAGGGTCCACAGCCGCACCAGTTCCCGGTTGCGCTGGTCTTCCGGTACCTGTTCCAGTGCCTCCAGTTCGTACGGGGTGCACACCTGGCGCTCGGTGCCGAGGCCGAGCATCCGGCGGTCCTCGGATTCGGTGTCCACCCCGATCCGGCCGAACCTGCTCAGGCCCACCACCAGCAGCCCTTCCGTGTGGCTCAGGCTGATGTCCAGCTGGTCGATGCCGCGCAGGTGCGGACGGCCGCCGATCTTGTAGGCGAGTTCGAGTTCGCTCGGCTTCGTACCCAGCACCGCGCTCGCCGCGGACTTGAGCAGCAGCCGTGACGCCACGAACCGGGAGCGGTTCTGCGCGTGGGTCATCTGCCGCATCCGCCGGTGGTCGGGTCCGAGGTCGGCGGCCAGGGCCGGGGAGTCGAGGTCCGGGGGCAGCCAGTCGTCCACGGCGGCGTACACCACGCAGGTGCCGCGCTCGGCCATCTCCCGGCGCACCGGCTGCCAGGAGGCCGCCGGCCCTCCGTGCCGCAGCGGGCGCATGACCGAGTTCACCACGCCTCCCATCACGTCACCGCGAGACCGACGAGGCGCTCCACGCGTCCGGCGAGCTGGACTACGGTCGCGGCGCCGGACAGCACGTCGGACAGGGGCAGGTCCCGCAGGGCGGGATAGCGCAGCTCCAGCCGGCATTTGAGTTCGATCACCATCACCGAGTCCAGGCCCAGGTCGTCCTGGAGGTGCAGGTCGAGGACGGCCGGTCGCGCGGACGGCTGCCGTCCCAGGACCCGTTCGATCTCTTCCCACACCGCTTGCCCCACTGCGGGATTGCTCATGTCGTCTCTCCGGAAGGTAGGGAGCGGGTCCGTTCAGCCGCCGATGGCGGTCGAGTAGAGGTCGTAGCTGCGGGCGTCGTCGAAGCGGTGCAGCACCTCGGCGAGCATCCGCTCCTCGCCGAGCGGCAGGATCCGGGCCGCGGCCTTGTCCAGCCGGCCCGCGATCCGGGTCAGCGCCATCGCCGCCCAGGCGGGGTCGGCGAGGAAGCCGGAGCTGTCCCGGTGGTGGCGCCACACCCCGAGGCAGGCGGCGCCCGCGACGATCAGCGCGTACCGGTCGGCCATGGCGTACGCCCGGGGGCTCACCGGGCGGCCCCGGGGTTGCGCGGCCAGCTCCGCGCAGGCCGCCAGGAGCGTGCGGAGCTGCTCGGTGAGCACGGCGGTGGCGGCCGCGAGGGCCTCGCCGAGCTCTCCGTCCACCGAGGCCGCGTACCGTGCGGAGCAGGCGAGCGAGGCGAGCAGGGAGTCACCCCCGGCGGCCGGTGCGGGGCCTTCCTGCCCGTATCCGGGCAGGTCGGCGTCGAACGGCCGGAACAGCGCGGCGGGCGCCTCCTCGCCCGCGGACGGATCGAACTCCGCGAGCCGCAGCAGGTGCGCGACGATGACCGCCCGGCTGGAGGCGGTGCCCGCGCTGCCGAGGCCGATCATCGGCAGGTCGCGGGCCGTCTTCTGGAAGGTGCCGTAGCTGCCGCTCCGGGCGTAGGACTCGGCGCCGAGGACGATGGAGAGGTCGTAGACGGCCTCGTTGAGCACGGTGGGCAGCAGGTACTTGGCGACGGCGCCCAGCAGCCGGCACTCGGCCGGCAGCAGGTGCACGGACCGGGTGGTGACGAGCGACACGCAGTCGCTGATCAGCAGGTCGGTGAAGGCGTCCACGAGGGCGGTGCGCGTCCGGGCGGTGTGCAGGGAGGCGCGGCTGCGGGAGCGGTGCGAGCGCGCGAAGGCGGTCGTCGTGCGCAGGGCGGTGTCCGCGCAGCCCAGGGACATGGACAGGCCGGTGCTGCGGGTCAGGGGGAAGGCCCGCTCGGCGAGCTGCGCCCCGGAGCCCGGGGTGCCGATCAGCCGGTCCGGGTCCAGGCGGTGCCCGTCGAACTCGAGGCCCTGGACCACGCAGCCGCGGATGCCGACGGTCCTGCGGCGGGGCAGCAGCGCCAGGTTCGCGCCGTCGGGGCTGTCGGGGCCCGGCACGAGGAAGGCGCTGAGTTCCCCCTGGGCGGCACCCAGGGTGTGGGCGAAGAGCACGAGCGACTGTGCCGACGCCGCGCTGTTGAGGGCCTCCTTGCGGCCGGACAGCAGGTATCCCCCGCGGTCCGGCCGGGCGGTGAGCCGGTTGGCCAGGAAGTCGTTGCCCTGCGGCGGCTCGGGGTAGGCGCAGGCCATCCGGCCGCCGGCCAGCAGCAGTTCGGCGGTGTCCCTGCGCTGTTCCTGCGTGCCGTCGGCCCAGACGACGACCGAGGCCATGTAGGACGTCAGCCCGTAGCCCAGTCCCAGGGCCGCGTCGCGGCGGAAGACCGCGCGCAGCACCCGGGACAGGACGTCGAGCCGGTCGAGCCGGCCGCCGAGCTCCTGCGGGACGAACTCCGCGTTGAGCCCGAACCGGTCGAGGAGCCGTTCCGCGGCCGGCAGCAGCCGGGCGCGGTCGTCGGCGGCGAGGAACTGCTCCGCTCCCAGGGGATTGCCCGGATCCTCAAGGTCCCCAAATGCGTGCTCGAGTTGCGCGATGCGTTCCTGAACGGCGGCCTCCGAGGAGTACGCCCTGTTCGCCACCGTCGTCATGGCTTCTCTCCGTCCTCAAGTGCGGCCCATGGGACTCTGCTTAACCGGCGCGGCTCAAGACACCCTCAAGGTCTCCCGGTCAGGCTGGAAGTCGTTGCCCGCACCGGTCGGCGCCGGCCCGGTCAGTGGGCTCGGCACCGCCGTCCTGCCGTGGAGGTACGGGAGGCGGTACTGATCCGCCGGAAGCCAGAGGGACCCGTAGGCCACCAAGCTGTTCCACACGGGCAGCAGGAGCCGCCTGACCACGATGTGGGCGAAGGTGTGAGCGGGGGTTCTCGAAGCGGACATCGTCGTGCCCTTCCTTTGCGAGCGGAAGCACCACGGTGGTCCGCGCGGCTCGGCAGGGCCTCAAACAATTCTCGTGTGCGCCCGCGCTCGAGTGTCGCTCAAGCGGCCTGTGCTGACATGCACTGAGGTTCCGCGCACAGGACCAGGAGGGGACCGGCCGATGCCAGAGCGGGAGCACGGCCGACAGGTGACCGTGGTCGAACGGCTGACCACGAGCCTCGATCCCGCCTCGTTCGAGCGCGAGCTCATCGCCTACGCCCGCGGCCGGGAGTCCTCCAAGGGACTGGAGGCAGTGGTGACCGCCGCCTGCGCCGACCGGCCCGGCAGCTACGTGCACCTCGACCGGTGGAGCTCGCTGGACCGACTCCTGCAGTCCGGGCACGAGGCCGGGGCGTCGATGGCGTTCCTGCGCGGCCTCGGCCCCGAGACGGCCACCTCCTCGGAACTGATGGTCACCGTCGGGCGGATGACCGTACGGGGCAAGTTCTCGGACGCCGCGCACGTCGTCCTCGTCCACGCCGTCCTCGACGGCGAGCCGGAGCGCTTCGAGCTCGACTTCGGCTCGCTGGTGGGGCAGTGCGTGCCGGACGCCGGCTTCGGCGGGAGCGATCTGCTCCGCTCGGCCGCCGACCCCCGCCTGTACACGGGCCTGCTGTGGTGGCTGGACGCCGATGCCTGTGCGCGCGTGCGCGGCGGCGTCGGCTATCCGGACCGGCTGGCGAAACTGTCCGCCTCGGCGCAAGTGCGCGAAGAGGCGGCCCGGCCCCTGCGGACGGCCTGAGCGGACCCGCCCCGGGCGCACCCCCGGGCCCGGACCGCGCCTTTCCCGCGCTCTCCCCTCCGTCCGCTCCTCCGGGGCTCTTCCCGCACTCCGGCCGCGCTCCTGCGGCCCTCCTGCCGGGCACCCGCTGCCGTACGAGCCCGCTGCGAGCACGGCAGCGCAGCATCGGAACATGGATGAGTCGACCGATCCGCAGGTCCGTTTCACCGTGCTGCGCGGACAACCCGATGCCGAGGAACTCGCTGCGCTGACGGCCGTCCTGTGCGCCTGCCTCGCGGCGCCGGCCGAGGACGGAACCGAGGAGTACGGGGCCTCGGCGGCGTCCGCGCCCTGGGGCGGCCGGCGCCGCCCGCGTCCTCGGGTCGGCTGGACCAGTCACACCTGACCTCGGGCCCACGGGCGACCGGATCACCGGCCAGCGGGTCCCAGCGACGGTCGAGCGTCCTCAGCGAGGGTCGAGTGTCCTTCGAGAGGGCGCACCTACGTTCCTGCTCCGGGCGGGAGCGAGGCACCCACGGCAAAGCGTGCCCCGCTGCGCCCACAAGACATTGCCAGGGGGACCCGGAAGTGACCAGCGACTACAGCAGTTTTACCGAACTGATGATCGACAGAGCCCGGCTGACACCCGATCGAGAGGCGCTCCTGCTCCTGCCGGACAGCGACGAGTCCGGCCGTCCCGCCTCGGTGTCCTACCGTGCGCTCGACGCTTCCGCGCGCGAGCTCGCCGGCTGGCTCCAGGCGCGGGGCAGCGCCGGCGAGCGGGTGATGCTGCTGCACGACTCCCGCCACCAGTTCGCCGTGTCCTTCCTGGCCTGCCTGTACGCGGGCGCGATCGCCGTGCCGGTCCCGCCGTCCGGCGGCCGCAGCCACCACGAGGAGCGGGTCGCCGGGATCCTGAAGGAGTCGGGGCCCTGCGCCGTCCTGACCGATGCCGCGCTCGCCCCCGCCATCTCCCGGATACTGGCCGGCCGGGGGCACGGCCAGATACCGTGCCTGGCCGCCGACGCCGTGCCGCAGCACGCCGAGTGGCGCCTCCCCGAGCTCGACCGGGACAGCGTCGCCTACCTCCAGTACACCTCCGGTTCCACCGGCAGCCCGCGCGGGGTCGTCGTCACGCACGGCAACCTGCTCGCCAACCAGGAGGCCCTGGGGCGGATGCTCGGCGCCGGGCCCGGGGCGAGGATCGGGGGCTGGCTGCCGCTCCACCACGACATGGGCCTGGTCGGCCAGTTGCTGCACCCGCTGTGGCTGGGCGGCACCTCGGTGATGATCACTCCCGAGGCCTTCGTGAAGCGTCCCGTGCGCTGGCTGGAGGCCATCAGCCGGTACGGCATCGAGGTCAGCGGCGCACCGGACTTCGCGTACGGGCTGTGCGTGCGGCGGGTCACCGACGAGCAGCTCGAGGGCATCGACCTGTCCGGCTGGCGGATCGCCGTCTCGGGAGGGGAGCCGGTGTGCGCGCAGACCCGTCGGGACTTCACCGACCGGTTCGCCGCCGCGGGCCTGCGCCCCGAGGCCATGAGATCCGCGTACGGACTGGCCGAGGCGACGTTGCTGGTGTCCGGCGGGCCCGCCGACGGCGAGCCCATGACGGTCGACGCCGAGGCGCTGGAGCAGCGCCGGATGAAGGCGCCGCGTCCCGGCAAGCCGGTGCGCACCCTGATGTCCAGCGGTGCGCCCGACGGCTCGACCGAGGTGCTGATCGTGGACCCCGACACGCTCGACGTGCTCCCGGACGGCGAGGTCGGCGAGATCTGGGTGTCGGGACCGGCCGTCGGGCAGGGCTACTGGCGCGACCGCACGGCGACCACCGAGCGCTTCGGCGTCGCCGTGGACGGCATGGGCGGTCAGCTGCGGACGGGAGACCTCGGCGTCCTGCACGAGGGCGACCTGTACGTGACCGGCAGGCTGAAGGACATGATCGTGGTGGCCGGCCGCAACCTGTACCCCCAGGACCTCGAGCACACCGTGCAGCGGATCAGCGCCCTGTTCGGCACGGGTACGGCCTTCTCCGTACCCGGCGAGCGCGAACGCGTCGTCCTGGTACAGGAACTGCGCACGCACAAGCGCTACGCCCTCGACCTCGAGGCGATCGCCGAAGGCATACGGCGCTGCCTCGCCGAGGAGTACGACATCACGGTGGGCGGGGTGCTGCTGGTACGGCCCGGCACGGTCCGGCGCACCACGAGCGGAAAGGTGGAGCGGACCGCGATGCGCCGGCTGTTCCTCAGCGGCGGGATCCGGCCCCTGTACCAGCACCTCGACAACGAACTGAAAGTACCGGCCGGGCCTTCGCGTTGAGCTGGTCAGCAGGGACACCGAGCCGAGAGGGAGCTTGACGTGAACGCGGATGCACCGGGCGGTCCCGACGAGCGGGTTTTCGCAGCCTGGCTCGCCGAAACGATCGGCGGATACGTACGGCGGGAGGTGCCCCAGGACGAACCGCTGACCGATTGGGGCCTCGACTCGATCGGGCTGCTCGGCCTGTACGGGGACATCGAGGAGCGGTTCGGGCCGCTGCTGGACCCCGCCGACATCTGGGCGTACCCCACCATCCGCGACCTGGCGCGCTTCCTGGCCATGCGGGAGGGCATGGGCCGGCGCGCCGGGCAGGTGCGCGCCGCGTTCGTCTTCACCGGGCAGGGCTCCCAGCATCCCCGGATGACCGCCAGGCTGTACGAGGAGCTCTCGGGCTACCGCCACCACCTCAGGGCCGCCGATGCGGCGATCCGCCCGTACCTCGGGATCTCCGTGACCGAGCTGATCCTCGGCGGGGATGCGCGGGTGCACCAGACGGCGCTGACCCAGCCGGCCCTGTTCGCCGTCGAGTACGCGCTGGCGATGACCCTGATGGAGGAGCAGGAGGTGCGTCCGGTCGCCGTGCTCGGGCACGGCATCGGGGAGATCGCGGCGGCCGTCGTGGGCGGGGCGCTGCCCCTGGACGACGCGGCGCGGCTCGTCTGCTTCAGGGGCATGTACATGCAGTACCTGCCCACGGGCGGCGGCATGATGGCGACCTGCGCGGATCCGTTCGAGGCGGCGGAGGCCACGGCGAGCGAGCCGGGCGTGACGATCGGGGCGTTCAACGCGGCCCGCGCCACCGTGCTCTCGGGTGAGCTCGAGGGGCTGGAGCGGGTCCGGGAGCGGCTGGCGTCGATCGGCATCTCGAGCGCCTTCCTCCAGGTGACGCACGCCTTCCACTCCCCCCTGATGGAACCGGTCACCCCGCGCTTCGAGGAGGCGGCCCGCCATCTGTCGGGGTCGAAGCCCGGGATGCCGTACTACTCGACGGTGTACGGGCGGCGGATCGAGGAGCCGTTGGACGCCGCGTACTGGACGGCCCAGATCACCTCGCCGGTACGGTTCGCCGACGCGGCCCGGCAGATGCTCGCGGAGCAGACCCCCAGCCATGTGGTGGAGATCGGCCCGAAGGCGGTGCTGATGCCCTTCCTCCGGCGGATGGCCGGCTCGCGGGGACCGACCTGTCTGGCTCTGTGCCGCGGTCCCCAGACCAACGCCGTGGACATGGCCGGGGTCCTCTCGGCGCTCAACGCGGGCCCGCTGGCGCTGGGATGAGCAGCCGGGGCACCCCGGTCACCCCGGCCGGGCCCGCCGAGCCGGTCCGGCCGGACGTCCCGGGACCCCTACGGGATCCAGCCGGCCTCCTCCGCGATCCGGATGGCGTCGATCCGGTTGCGGGCGTTGAGCTTGTCCACGATGGCCGTCAGGTAGTTGCGCACGGTGCCCTCGGTCAGGAAGAGCTCCTCTGCGATCTCCCCGGCGTCCGCGCCGCGGGCGGCCAGCCGGAGCACCTGCGTCTCGCGGGGCGAGATCGGGTTGTCCAGTGCCTCCCAGGCGCTGAGCGCGAGGTCGGGGTCGATGACCCGCTGCCCGTTGGCCACGGCCCGTACGGCCTGGGCGAGCCGGGCCGGCGGGGAGTCCTTCAGCAGGAACCCCGAGACGCGGGCGGCCATCGCCCGGCGCAGGGTGCCAGGTCTGCCGAGGCTGGTGAGGATCAGCGTGCGGCAGGTCGGCAGGCGCTCGTGCAGTTCGGCGGCGGCGGTCAGCCCGTCCGTGCCCGGCAGATCGATGTCGATGATCGCGACGTCGGGCCGCTTTTCGAGCGCTGCGGGCACGATGAGATCTCCCCGGTCGACGGATGCGACCACAGAGAAGTCGGGTTCCAGTTCGAGCAGGGCGATGAGAGCGCCGCGGACCATGTGCACATCTTCGGCGAGAAGAATATTCAGCGACAGCATTTGTTGTTCCTCCGTTCCCCATCTGCCGGTTCAGGCAGCCGGATTTCCCGACACCCGAACGTCTGCCGCCGTTATCCCGGCGCCCCGGTACCTCTGCGGTTCGACGGCCTCGGCCGGCTCGGGCGCGGCCGGCCTGAGCGGTGCCCTCGCCGTCAGGCGGAAGCGCCCCTGCGACTCGACGCCGGCGCTCAGCACTCCGCCGATCGCCGTGAGCCTGGCGTCGAGGTTGCCCAGTCCGCTTCCCCGGTCGCCGGAGTCCGAAAGGCCTATGGCGTCCACCCCGTCGTTCTCCAGCACCAGCTCCACCGTTTCCCCGTCGACCGTCGCCCTGATGGTGCAGGACTGCACCTTGCTGTGCCGCAGGATGTTGGTCACGCCCTCGCGCAGGGCGGTCGCCAGCACGGTGTCCACGAGCGGGTGCAGCCGCCCGCAGTCGATGTCGACCTCGGCCCGGACGTCGGCCGCGGCCATGACGTCGACCACCGACTCGGCTTCGGCTGCCAGGGACATGTCACGATATCCATTGGCGACCATCCGTACGTCGACGAGCGCCTGGCGCGACACCACGAGGACGGAGGCGATCTCGTCGCGCGCCCGGTCGGGGTTGTTGACGACCAGACGGGTGATCAGCTCGCACTTCAGCGAGATGGCCGACAGGCTGTAGCCGAGGAGATCGTGCAGGTCCCTGGCGAACCTCAGCCGTTCCTGGGTGACGGCCATCCTGGCCATCTCCGCCCGGGTCTCGTGGACTTCGCGCACCAGATCGGTCAGCCGGGTGAGGCCGTAGATCACCAAACCGGTCAGGGCCGTGGAGATGCCCACGTAGGCCACGTCGAGCAGCGTGCCGCCCTTGCCCACCGCCCACCACACCACGACGACCGAGATCACCCCGAAGGTGGGCCAGGCGACGCGGGGCGGCGCGAGCAGCAGGACCGAGGCGCACAGCGGTCCCGCGACGCTGCCCCACGCCAGGTCCAGCCAGACCACCGGCAGGAAGGTGAGCACGAACTGCACCGCCAGGGCGATGCACTTGCGGCCGGTGGACCACCGGCGGGCCCGGGCCGAGGTGAGGACCAGCTGCACGGCGTAAAGGACCAGGACGGCACCTTCACAGACGAGGAGCTCGGGCATCCGGCCGCGCAGCGCATATTCCGCATTGAGCGCGGTGATGATTCCGTATCCGGACAGGACCATGACCACGATGCCCTGCGCGAGACGCGGCGCCAAGACGTCGGAAAGGCGACCGCGTTTGTCCGGACTTAAACTTTCCGCTTGCTCCGTCCCTTGAGCTAGGTCGTTGTCCGCAGTCCGGAAACGGCCCGTCATATGCTCGCTCCTCAGTAGGGAAATCGGGAGGGTCTGAGATCGCACTATATGCCGAGCCTGCCAGGCAGAGGGCGGGTAACGGAACAGTCCTGATCTACAGGGGCAGCGGGACCGAGTTGAGTTCACCGAATGCGAGAGCGGCGTCCCGCTGACCGAGACTCGGCGGTACGTCGAAGAGCCGCCCGGGAGCGAACCTGGCGTAAAACGGGCGCAGTCCGGGTACCAGGGTCTTGACCACCGGGATCCCCACGTCCGGCCGCGTCTGGTCGAGGACCAGAAGCTCCATGCCGTGCGACTCCAGCAGCGTCCGGATGTACTGGACGTCGTCGAGGAGGTCCGCGCTGCGCCCGGCGTACGCCCAGGATCCGGGCGTCCGCGCGGTCTGCGCCGGATCGGGGAACAGCTGTGGCTGGCCGGGCAGCGCCGTACCGGAGCCGCCGGGGGCCGGCAGCAGCTGCACCATCTCGGTCAGCGCCCTGCGCAGGGCGAGGCGCGGGTCGAAGTGCGCCCCGAATCCGAAGACGAACTCCTCGGCCGGGTCGGCGGTGTTCTGGCAGAGGGCCACCACGACGGGGATGCCCAGGTCGGAGGTGAGGTCCAGGGCCCAGACGCGCCGGCCGGTCCGGGCCAGCGCGGCCCTCATCGACTCGAGCCACGGCTCGTCGAAGGCGTCCAGGTCGATGGCGGGCAGGCGCAGTTGGTTGTACCACCACAGGGCCACGGAATCCCGCTCGACGAGTTCGAGGACGCCCTGGATCACGGCGTCCTCGAGGCTGCCGCCCGCCGCGTTGCCGTTGGAGTCGGCCCACAGACCGTCCCGGGGACCGCCCGCGCCCGTGTCGAAGTAGAGGGTGGAGGTGGGGAGCAGCCGGTGGACCCCGGCGGTGAGCGACCACACCGGCGTCCATTCGGTCGCGGCCGCGGGGTCGAAGGGTTCGCTCACGCGGTGGAAGGGTGCCTGCCGGGCGTTCCAGCTCGCCCGGCCGGCGTACTGTCTCTCGTCGAACAGCTGGTAGGCGTTGGGGTGCAGGGCCGCGTCGCCCAGACCCGTCAGCGAGTCCCGGATGACCAGCTCGTCCCCCTGGCGCGAGCTGCTGTAACGTTCCGCCGCCTCGCACAGCGCGCTCGCCCGCGCCTCGGTGGCGGTCGCCCCCTTGCCCCCGCTGCGCGAGCGCAGGACCTGGTGGACCCCGGCCAGCGAGTGCCCGCGCAGGGCCAGGTTGGGGCCGGAGTCGTAGGCGTGGAGTCCGTCGGGCACCCCCGGCATCGGGCGCAGGTGCGTCACGATGCCGGTGACCGGGCTGATCAGCCGGCGGTTCTCGATGAGGATCCCCTCGGCGGAGATCGCCCGGTCGTTGCTGCCGGAGCCCTCCGCCTTGGGCCGGGACACCGGGACGACCGGCCGCGCCGTCTGCGCGGCGACGAGCGAGGGGTCCCCGCAGTCGGGGCACTGCGGGCGGCGCAGCACCGTGTGGTGGGTGGTGCTCAGGCTGAGGCTGTCCAGGACGCAGACCGACCGCTGTTCCGGGTAGCGCAGCCCCGCCAGCCACTTCGACATTTCCAGTACGGCGCTCTGGAGCCCGAGCGACCGTACGGCGGAGAGGCTCGGGGCGGGCCGCGGAGCGGGACCGTCCAGGCCCAGGGCGCGCTGTACCGGGACCTCGCTGCGGCGGTGTTCGGACAGCCGGTGGGCCAGGCAGGTCCAGCAGGGCCCGGCCGAGTCCGGGGTGAAGAACGGCCCGGTCCAGGGGTCGGCGGCGAACGGTCTGGCCAGCAGCCAGGTCCGGCCCTGGCCGCGCAGCCGCGCGGCCAGGGACCGCAGTCCCGGATCCAGGTAGTCCGAGCAGACCACCAGGGTCAGGGGGACGGCGGAGTCCTCGTCCACCGCGTTGAGCCCCGAGGCGTAGCAGGCGGCGCGGGCCGCACCGGCGTCCACCGCCCCGACCGGGATCACCGCGACCGGCGCCCTGCGGACCTCGGCCGTGGCCTCGTACCCGTCGAGGCCGGCCCGGTCCCAGTAGGCCTGGGCGAGGGAGCTGTCCTCTCCGGTCGCGGCGGCGCAGGGTCTGTACCCCACCAGATTGGCCTGCGCGAGGCTGCGCAGCGCCCGTCCCACTTCGGCGACGGGCATGGTCAACGAGGCTTCGCGCAGCAGCTCGGGCAGCGTGCGGCTGCCGTCGAGCAGCGGGACGAGGTTTTCTATCCCGCCGCCCCGCAGCACGGTCACGCCCTGGTCCGAGAGGACGAACGCGGCTTCGCCCGGGACCGACTCGGCCCTGACGTGGCGCTTGAAGGCGATGAAGGGACCCGCCGGAGGTTCCTGTATGGAGGTCACGCGACCACCTGTACGTCGGCGACCTGACCGGCGCTGCAGATGCACGGGTGTACGCAGATGTCCGACGAGCCGTACGCGCCGGTGCTCAGCTCATCGATGGAGAGGGTGGCGGCCGCCGCCCAGTCCATCCCCTGGGCCTCGAGCCCGAACTCCAGCATCACCGCGGCCGGATCCCGGTCGAAGCGCTGCCCGAGCTTCGGTTCGAGTCCGGTCCTGGCGGCGAGTTCCGCTAAGCGAAAGATTTCCTGGGCCACGTTCATGACTTCCCCCTGTGACGAACGGTGCTGCTTGGCGTCTGTCTGGGTCGAGAGTCTGGGGTGGGGCCTCATGGGACCGGCAGTGCGACGTTCACCAGCCGCCTATGACTTTTTCATGATTCCCCTCATGTGTGCCTCACTGGGCCGCGGCCGCCCCCCGGTGCGAGTCTGCTGTACCTGACTCCAAAGGGTCGTCGCAGGGTTTGGCCGACGGCCGTGGCCCGACAAGGGGGAGCACACGCATGGAGATCAAAGTACTCGGGTCACTGGCCGTCCACGAGCGCGGTGTCTCGGTGGTTCCGAGCGCGGCGAAGCCCAGACAGCTCCTGGCGCTTCTCGGCCTCCACGCCGAGCGCGTGGTCACCGTTCCGACGCTGATGGAGGAGATCTGGGGCGAGGACATCCCCCGCAGCGCGTCCACCACACTGCAGACGTACATCCTGCAGCTGCGCCGGAAGATCGGCGCGGCACTGGACGGGGATCCGCTGCTCGACGCCAAGGACGTCCTGGTCACGCAGTTCGGCGGGTACCTGCTCCAGGTGCAGCCGGGCCAGGTGGACGCCCACGAGTTCGAACGGCTCGCCGACTGCGGACGGGCCGGCTACGACGCCGGCGACTACCGGGCCGCGTCCGACCTGCTCGGCCGCGCGCTCGCGCTGTGGCAGGGCCCGGCGCTGGTCGACGTACGGGCGGGCTCGGTCCTCGAACTCGAGGTGCTGCGGCTGAACGAAGAGCGCACCGCCGCCCTCGAGCGGCGCATCGAGGCCGACATCCGGCTCGGCCGGCACGCCGAAGTGATCCCGGAGCTGCGGGTCCTGGCGGCCCGTCACCCGCTCCACGAGGGGTTCTGCGGACAGCTGATGCGCGCCCTGCACCGGGCGGGCGGAAGCTGGCGTGCCCTCGAGGCCTACCAGCGACTGCGGGGGTCGCTGGTGCGCGAGCTGGGGCTCGAGCCGTCCGCTCCCCTCCAGCTGCTGCACCAGGCCGTCCTGTCCGGGGACCTGGACCGGGTCGATCCCGTGGGCGGTGCCCAGCCCCGCGTGCTCCAGCGGGTGGCGGCGGCCGACTAGCGGTCGCCGGTCGAGCGGGGCTCGCGGCCGGTCGAGCCATGCTCCAGGGGGCGTGCCGACGTCTTTGAGGGGTCGTTCCTAGCTTGGGGCGATGACGACCTTCGACGAACTGCTGACCACGCTCGCTCCCTCGCCGAGCCTGCACCGGTCCACCGCAGAACTCAACCGGCTGAAGGACGAGGTAAGCCGCGGTCCGGACCCCGAAGCGACGAAGCGGCAGCACGCCAAGGGCAAGCTGACCGCCTACGAACGGCTCGAACTCCTCTTCGACGAGGGAACGTTCACGGAGATCGAGCCGCTCCGCCGGCACCGGGCCACCGGTTTCGGCCTGCAGCACCGCAGACCTCACGGCGACGGCGTCGTGATCGGCTGGGGCCAGGTGAACGGCAAGACGGTGTTCGCGTACGCGCACGACTTCCGGGTCTTCGGCGGCGCGCTCGGCGAGGCGCACGCCGAGAAGATCCACAAGGTGATGGACCTCGCCGAGAAGGCCGGCGCCCCCCTGGTCTCCCTCAACGACGGCGCCGGTGCGCGCATCCAGGAGGGCGTCTCCGCGCTCGCCGGCTACGGCGGCATCTTCCGCCGCAACACCCGCGCTTCGGGGGTGATCCCGCAGATCAGCGTCATGCTCGGCCCGTGCGCGGGCGGGGCGGCGTACTCCCCGGCGCTCACGGACTTCGTGTTCATGGTCCGCGACACCTCGCAGATGTTCATCACCGGGCCGGACGTGGTCCGCGCGGTGACCGGTGAGCAGATCACGCAGAACGGCCTGGGCGGCGCCGATGTGCACGCCTCCGTCTCCGGTGTCGCCGGATTCGCGTACGACACCGAAGAGGAATGCCTCGAGGACGTCCGCTACCTGCTCTCGATGCTCCCGCAGAACAACCGCGAGCTGCCGCCCGTGGTCCGCGGCGACGACCCCGCCGACCGCCGCACCGACGGCCTGGCCGACCTGGTACCGGCCGACCCGGGCCAGGGCTACGACATGCGCAAGGTGATCGAGGAGGTCGTCGACGACGGCGAGTTCTTCGAGGTGCAGGAGGCCTGGGCGCCGAACATCGTGTGCGCCTTCGCGCGGCTCGACGGCCACGTGGTGGGCATCGTCGCCAACCAGCCGGCCGCCCTGGCCGGCGTGCTGGACATCCACGGCTCCGAGAAGGCCGCTCGGTTCGTCCAGACCTGCGACGCGTTCAACGTCCCGCTGCTCACCCTGGTGGACGTGCCCGGCTTCCTGCCGGGCGTCGACCAGGAGCACAACGGCATCATCCGGCACGGCGCCAAGCTGCTGTACGCGTACTGCAACGCGACCGTCCCCCGGATCTCCCTGGTCGTCCGCAAGGCCTACGGCGGGGCGTACATCGTCATGGACTCGCGGTCCATCGGCGCCGACCTGGCCTTCGCCTGGCCCATCAACGAGATCGCGGTGATGGGTGCGGAGGGCGCGGCGAACGTGGTCTTCCGCAAGGAGATCGCCGCCTCCGACGATCCCGAGGCGACACGAGAGCAGCTCGTCAAGCAGTACAAGGCCGAACTGATGCATCCGTACTACGCGGCCGAGCGCGGGCTCGTGGACGACGTCATCGATCCGGGTGAGACGAGGCAGGTACTGATCCGCTCGCTGGCGATGCTGCGGAGCAAGCACGCCTCGCTGCCGGAGCGCAAGCACGGCAACCAGCCGGTGTGAGCGCCGGGGCGCCGTGCCGCGGTCCCCTCGCGGGGACCGCGGTACCGCCTCTTCGGCCGCGCGCGCGTCACTCCGCGCGCGGCTGCGCGGGCCGCCCGAACCAGCGGGTCAGGGCGAGCCGCAGTTCCTCCGCGTCCCCGGCCTCGCCCAGCGCGGACCAGACCGCGTAGCCGTCGGGGCGCAGCAGCAGGGCTCCGGTCCCCCAGGCGTCGCTCGCGGCGGTGGCCGTCACCACGTCCACGCGGTCGGACCAGGGGGCGGCCAGGGTGCGCAGGCCGAGGTGGCCGGCCAGGTCCAGGAGCAGCGGGCGGCCGCCGTGCAGGAGTTCGGCCAGGGTGGTGGGGCCGTCGGCGGTCTTCAGGGGCAGGCTGGGCACGAGCCGCCCGGCCAGCGGGTCCGCGCGGCGGGCGCCCACCCCGTACGTCACCGCAGTGCCGGTGATCATGGCGCTGAGGTGGGCGTTGACCTCGTCGAAGTGCATGAGCTCCGAGAACAGCTCGCGCAGCGCGTCGGTGCGCGGATCGGGGTCCATCAGCGCGACCTGGGCCCGTACGTTGTGCAGGACGGCGGCCGCGACGGGGTGGCGTTCGCTCTGATAGGTGTCGAGCAGTCCGGCGGGCGCCCAGCCCCGGATCTCGGCGGCGAGCTTCCAGCCGAGGTTGACCGCGTCCTGCAGGCCGAGGTTCACGCCCTGGCCGCCGGCGGGGAAGTGCACGTGCGCGGCGTCGCCCGCGAGGAAGACCCGGTCCTTGCGGTAGAGCTCGGCCTGGAGCGAGGCGTCGCTGAACCGGGAGATCCAGGCCGGACTGTCCATCGGGACCGGGCGGCCCGCGATCCGCTCGACCTCGCCGCGCAGCTCCTCGATGGTGGCGGGCGCGTGCCGGTCCTGGTGCGGGCCCCTGAAGTCGTAGGTGCAGACCCGGCTCAGCCCGTACGGGTTGGTCCACAGCAGCGTCCAGCCGCGCGGGGTGCGCTGCCAGCCGCCGGGCGCCCCGGCGGGGTCGAGCAGCCGTACCTCGCCCATGAGCGCGGCGACGGTCGGCCCCGCTCCCAGGAACCGGATGCCGCTCAGTTTGCGTACGGCGCTGCGCGCGCCGTCCGCGCCGACGACCCAGCGGGCGGTGAGGGTGCGTTCGGTGCCCCGGGGGGAGCGGACGCGCAGCGTCACGTGGTCGGCGTGCTCGTCGAGGCCGACCAGTTCCGCGCCGGGCACCACGTGCGCGCCGAGCCGGGCGGCGTCGCGCCCGAAGACCTCCTGTGCCCAGGCCTGCGGGCTGCCCACGATGACCGGGCCCTCCTCGACGACCCGGGACAGGTCGAGGTCGAAGAGGGCGCCGAAGTGGAAGCCGACCGGGCCCCGGACCGTGCGGGCCGCCACGTGGCGGCCGGGCTGTACGGCTTCCAGCAGGCCCCGGCGGTCGAGCGTCTGCGCGGTGCGGGCGTGCAGGGTGCTCGCCTTGGAGATTCCGTTCGGCTCCGGGAGCTGTTCCAGCACGGTCACGTCGATGCCGAGGAGGGCGAGTTCGCGGGCGAGCAGGGTGCCGACCGGCCCGCCGCCGACCACGGCCACCTCGGTGTCGACGCCGGCTGTCGCGGTGTCCTGTCCGGCATCCATGGGTGCCTCCCTCATCGGCGCTGCTTCCAAGGAGGTAACACCGCCGGGGACGGGGGAGTTGCCGCGCCGGCGGGCGGCCGCGGACCGCGGAACGTTTGGCCCGATCCTTCAGCGGCCCTTGCAACAGTGCAGCCATGAGACAGAGCTGTCGCGAACGAAGGGGTGTGTCATGACGAGCATGCCGCTGACCGGGAAGGCACTGCGCATGGCGCGGCTCTCCCGCCGAGGTGACGGCCGGTATCTGTTCATCCCGCTCGATCACTCTGTTTCCGACGGACCGATCGTCAGAGCAGCGGGATTCGCCGACCTCGTCGCGGACATCGCGGGAGGCGGCGCGGACGCCGTCGTCGTGCACAAGGGCAGGGCCCGGATGATCCCGCCGGCCCTGCTGACCGACACCGGACTCGTGGTGCACCTCAGCGCCAGCACGAACCACGGCCCGGACGTCAACGCGAAGGTCCTCGTCGGTGACGTCGAGGAATGCGTACGACTGGGCGCGGACGCCGTCAGCGTCCACGTCAACATCGGTTCGGACACCGAGGCCGAGCAGCTGAGCGACCTCGGGACCGTGGCGGCAGCCTGCGAGCGCTGGGGCATGCCGCTGGTGGCCATGATCTATCCGCGCGGGCCCCGGGTGAGCGACCCCACCCGCCCCGACCTCATCGCGCACGTGGTCGGCATCGCCGCCGATCTCGGCGTCGACATCGTCAAGACGGTCCTCGCGGCCCCGCCGGAGCGGATGGCGGAGGTGGTCGAGAGTTCCCCTCTGCCGATCATCGTCGCCGGCGGCGGCGGGTCCGAGGAGAGCCTCACCGCGTTCGCCGTGTCGGCGATGGCCAACGGCTGTGCCGGTCTGGCCGTCGGCCGTCGCGTGTTCAACAGCCCTTCCCCGAAGCAAGCGGTCCAGAAGCTGGCCGCGATCATCCACGGCCATGGGCTCGCGAGCGAGTCCGAGCCTCACCCAGAACTGGCAGGTGCCTTGTGAAATTCGCCTGGATCGACCTTCGCTCCGTCCCCGCCGACCACCGCGAAGCGGTCATCGACGCGGCCGTCCACGCCCGTGTCGACGGCATCGTCGGCAGTGACCCCGAGGTGCTGGCCACGCTGCCCACCACGGTCAAGCGCATCCTGATCGGCGCCGAGCGCCCCGAGAACCAGGGCCTCGACGACCTGATCGTGCTGCGCGAGGTGGCCGGCAACGACCAGCTCAACGAGTTGCGGTCCCGCCACCAGTCCGGCGAGAAGGACATCGCGGGGCTGGTGAACGTCACCGACGACCCGACCCTGACGCTGGCCTGTGACACGGCGATCGCGCTGCCGTACACGGTGGTCCAGTTCAAGGACCCGACGAAGATCCCGCTGGAGATCGTGATCGCCGCGGCGGACCGCGCCCCGGGTCAGCTGATCTGCCAGGCCGACAACCTGGAAGAGGCCAAGGTCATCATCGACGTCCTGGAGAAGGGCTCGGAGGGCGTCCTGCTCTCCCCGCGCAACTCCAACGACGTCTTCGAGCTCGTCGAGGCCCTGCGGGTCAAGACGCCCGACCTGAACCTGACCACGCTGACGGTCGACTCCATCGAGCACCTGGGTCTGGGCGACCGGGTCTGCATCGACACCACCTCGCACTTCGAGAAGGACGAGGGCATGCTCATCGGGAGCTACGCGCACGGGTTCATCCTGTGCGTCAGCGAGACGCACCCGCTGCCCTACATGCCGACCCGTCCGTTCCGCATCAACGCGGGCGCCCTGCACAGCTACGTCTTCGGGCAGGACAACCGGACGAACTACCTGAGCGAGCTGAAGGCCGGCAGCCCGGTCCTCGCCGTGGGCGCCGACGGCCGTACCCGCCGCATCGTCGTGGGCCGGATCAAGCTCGAGTCGCGTCCGCTGCTGAGCATCAAGGCCACGTCCCCCGAGGGCGTCGAGGTCAACCTCATCGTGCAGGACGACTGGCACGTACGGGTCCTCGGTCCCGGCGCGAGCGTCCTGAACGTGACGGAGCTCAAGCAGGGCGACAAGGTGCTCGGCCACGTCGCCACCGACAAGCGCCACGTCGGCTGGCCCGTGGGCGAGTTCTGCGTCGAGAAGTAAGCCCGCGAACGCCCGTCCGGTGCCGTACCCCAGCGCGGGTACGGCACCGGACGGGCGGGGACGTACCGGCCCCGGAGAGACGATGAGCGACGATGGCTGGTGGGGCGCCGAACTCCTCGCCGCCGCTGCCCCAGAAGCGACCTGGGCGCGGGCGGACGACGCGGTGTCCTTCGCAACCCTTCGTGTCCGGACCGCACGGCTGGCCCGGACCCTGACCTTCCACGGGATCCGTCCGGGGGCCTCCGTGGCCCTCCACGGGTCGCCGAGCTTCACCCACTTGTGGGCGGTCCTCGCCCTGTGGTCGATCGGCGCGCAGGTGGTCCTGCTGGAGCCTTCCCTGGGCCGCGCGGAGCGGGAGGCGCTGCTGGAACTCAGCGATCCCCAGTACGTGGTGACCCTGGGCGCGCTGCGCCGCGAGGAGGAGGTGTTCGTCCCGGAGTGCGAGGTCCTGGTGCGGCCGAGGCCGGGAGCCCGGACCCCGCGCACGGACCACTGCCTGGTCCAGTTCTCCTCCGGCACCACGGGCCGCCCCAAGGCGGCGGGCCGCACCGCCGACTCTCTGCTGACCGAGGTGCACCGGCTCGGCCGGCTGCCGCTGATGCCCCGGGCCGGTGAGCGGGTGGCCGTACTGGAACCCGTGGCCCACTCGTTCGCGCTGATCGGCGGGGTGCTCCACGCCCTGGCGACCGGGGCGTGCGTGGTGTTCCCCGCGTCCGGCGACCGCGCGTCGCTCATCGCCGCGGCGGAGCGCTGCGAGGTGGTCCTGGGCCGCCCCGGCCATTTCGCGGTGCTCGCCGGCGCGCCCGCCGGGGTGCGCCTGCCGCGGCTGCGCCTCGCCGTGTCCGGCGGGGACTCGCTGGCCGGTGAGACCGCCGGGGCGTTCGCCCGGCGCTACGGCGTCCTCGTCGGCCAGGCCTACGGCACGACGGAGACCGGCATCGTGGCCACGGACCTGGCGGGCACGCACGGTCCCGGGACGCTCGGCGTGCCGGTGCCCGGCGTGCGCACCCGGATCGCGGGCGGAATCCTGCAGGTGCAGGTCGCCCGCTCCCCCTACCCCTACGAGACCCACGAGGCCTCGCCGCCCGTCGGCGGCTGGCTCTCCACCCACGACCTGGTGGCCCGCGATCCGGCGACGGGCGCGCTGCGGCTGCGCGGCCGGGCCGGGCGGACCGCCTCGGGCGCCGACCTCCTCGACATCGAGGCGGTGCTGCGGGCCCACCGGCACGTCACCGACGCGGTGGTGCTGGGCGGCCCGGATCCCGTCGAGGCCCACGTGGCCGGCACCGAGGAGCTGCGGCCGGCCGAACTGTCCTCCTGGTGCCGCCGGTTCCTCGGTGAGCACTCCGCGCCCCGGCGCTTCCACGTGGTGCCCGAGCTGGCCCGTTCCGCGAGCGGCAAGGTGCTGCGCGACCGGGCCCGTCTGCACGCCCGGGGCTGGGCGCCGGCGCCGGGTCCCACGGGAAGGAGGCGATGATGCGGGTGCTGACCGCGGCTCCCGCCTCCGCGACCCCCGCCTCCGCGACCCCCGCCGCCGCGGCCTCCCGGTACGAGACCGACGAGGAGCGCTGGCGGGCGGTGCGCGACGGCGACGAGGCGGCGGACGGGACGTTCTACTACGTCGTGCGGACGACCGGCATCTACAGCCGGCCCTCGTGCGTGGCGCGCCTCGCGCGCCGGGAGAACGTCGAGTTCCACTCCTCGCTGGAGGAGGTCCGCGCCCGGGGCTACCGCCCGTGCCGGCGCTGCCATCCGGACGAGCCCGAGCAGAACCGGTACTACGCCGACACCGTCGCCCGCGCCTGTCTGCTGATGGACGGGGCGCTGGCGCCCCCCAACCTGGACGCCGTGGCCCGGTCGGCCGGCTACAGCCGCTTCCACTTCCACCGCATGTTCAAGTCCCTGACGGGCGTCACCCCGTACGCCTACTGGACGGCCGTGCGCGCCCGGCGGGTCCGCGCCGAACTCATCGGCGCCCGTACCGTCTCCGACGCCATCTACCAGGCCGGTTTCAATTCCAACGGGCAGTTCTACGCCGCTTCCTCGGCGATCCTCGGCATGACCCCGCAGGAGTTCCGCGCGGGCGGCGCCGGGGTACGCATCCGGTCGGCGGTGGGCACCACCTCGCTGGGGCCGGTCCTGGTGGCCGCGACGGGCAAGGGGGTGTGCGCGGTGCTGTCGGACGCCGGTGACGGCCCCGGCAGCGTCGCGGCGCTGCGCGCCCGCCTGACCGCCCTCTTCCCGCACGCCGCCCACCACGAGGACGACCCGGCCTTCGGGCAGCTCGTCGCGAACGCCCTGCTGCGCGCCGAACTCCCTTCCGGCGGAAGGTACTTGCTCCCCGCTCACGCACTGCGCACGTGCCTGCGGGAGCGGATCCGCCAGGAGCTCGTCACCCCGGCCGCCACCCCTCCGGCGACGGAGCACGCGATGGTCGCCGGTCTCCGGGCCGGCTGAGCTCCGCACCCTCCGGGGCCGGGGCCGGGGTCGTCGCCGGGCGTCCTCGCCGGGGCCCATGGGAAGGGGGCCCCGGCAGGCGGGGCCGGCCGCGCCGCGCCATGCCGCGCCGCGCTCCGCCGCGCTCCGCCGTACTCCGCCGTCAGGCGCGGCAGCGCAGCATTTCCAGCGGGGGGTTGGCGTAGAGGTCCGCCCAGTGGGCCGCGCCGAACGCGCGTACGCCGGCCTCGGACACCTCCACCGGGACCCAGGTCAGGTCGCTGAAACCGGCTGCCTTCAGGCAGTCCTCGTAGACCTCGCGGCGCGGGCGGTTGGCGACGAAGGAGACGGGCGGGTCGAGCAGGGCCGTGGTCCGCACCTGCGGTCCGGTCTCGACCTCGTCGCCGGTGAGCTCGCTGCGGAAGCCGTACTTCTCCGGGGACGGCCCGTCGAAGCGGAAGTCGGGCGACTGGTTGAGCAGGAACAGCTCGGCGCCGGGCTTCAGGCTCCGGTGGATGGCGCGGCACATCAGCTCGGTGGAGGCGAGGTCCGGCGCGTAGTTGAGCAGCTGGACCGCCAGGCCCACGTCGAAGGGCCGCTCGAAGGTCCGCAGCCCGGACACGTCGCCGACCTCGTAGCGCACACCCAGCGGATCGCGCTCCTCCACCCTCTGCGCCACGGCGACCATCTCGCCGGAGACGTCGATCCCGAGCACGTCCGACGCCCCGCGCCGCTTGAACTCACGGCTGTAGAAGCCGGTGCCGGAGGCGAGGTCGAGGACCGACTTCCCGCTCACGTCCCCGACCAGGGCGAGGAACCCGGGCACCACCGCGTACTGCTCCAGAGGCAGCGCCTTGAACCCCTCGTACGCCTCGCCGATCTCGTCGTACTGCTGCTGCGCACTCATCGTGCCGTCCTCCCCGTGGGTTCCACCATGCCCTCGGCCCCGACCGCCCGCGTTCGCGGCGGCCCGCGGCCTCCGCCTGGCAGTCTCGCCCAACCCGGCAGGCCGTCAGCCTTGGCGGAAACCACGAAAATTCACCCTCCTCCCCGGGCTCCCGCACAGACGGACCTGCGGTTTCGCCGGGACGGTGCGTCAGACCATGGCGAGCCGGTCCACCACCAGCGCCAGCCTCGACTCGGTGTCCTCCGGGGGCAGCCGACCCGCCCGGGTCAGGGTCGCCACCCCGTGCAGGGACGCCCAGAACACCTCGGTGAACAGCCCCGGGTCGACACCGTCCCCGGCGACCTCTCCGAGGCACTCCAGCAGCGCGGCGAAAGCGTCCTTGAGGGGCGCCGGGGTGTGCTCCTGTGCGTACGCCAGACCGCCGTCGAGCTGGAAGATGGCGTCGTAGACCGCCGGATTGCCCGCGGCGAAGGCGAGGTAGGCGCGCGCGAGGGCGACGACCCGCTCGCGCGGGCCCTCCACGGCGGCGGTCGCGGCCCGCACCGCCGCGGCGAGCTCGGTGGCGCCCTGGAGTGCGACGGCGCCGATGATCTCGCGCTTGCCGCGGAAATGGCTGTAGAGGACGGGCTGGCTGTACTCGATGCGCTCGGCGAGCCGACGGGTGGTGACCGCGTCCCAGCCCTGCTGCTCGGCGAGTTCACGGGCCGTCGCCACGATGAGGCGCTCGCGCTCCGCCCGTTCGCGTTCCTTGCGTTCCTGTACCGACATGATTCGATCCTAGCACCGCTAGACAATCGAGCGGCAGTAGTACTAGCGTTGCCTCATCAGCTAGCAACGCTAGATACCGGAGGGCTCGCCATGCTCAACGCACTCGAGGTCGTCACCACCGTGATCGTCGGCGTGATGGTGGGGGTGGAGTTCTCCGTCGCCTTCGTCATGAGCCGGATCCTCAACGCCCTGCCCGACGACAGTCGCCAACTCGGCCACGCACACGGGGGCCGGATGCTCGGCGCCGTGATGCCGGTCTGGTACATCGGTTCGCTCGTCCTCGTCGCGGTCTGGGCCGTCGCCGGACGGCACGACGGCGGCGCCGGCCTCGTCGTCACCGCGGGCGCGTTGCTGATCCTCAGCGTGGTCATGTCGCTCCTGCTGCTCGTCCCGATCAACAACCGGAACAAGAGCTGGACCCCTGAGAACCGGCCCGCCGACTGGAAGCAGCAGCTGCACCGCTGGGAGCGCTGGCACTACGTCCGCGTCGCCGTCCTCATCGGCGCCTTCGCCCTGTTGGTCACCGCCCTCGCCTGAGCCCCCGGGCCCGCCCCCGCCCGCAGGAAGGACGGGTCAGTGGGTGCCGACCAGGATGGCGGCGAAAACGCCGAGCACGATCAGTACGGAGAGAAGCTGACGGGCGGCCTCGTTCACCGGGCGCCGGCCCGTTGCTGCTGCTGCTCGGCGAGCGTCGCCGCCATCGTCCGGACGATGCGGGCGAGGCCGCGGGCGTGGTTCCAGTTCGCGTGGTCGCCGTGACCCAGCGGGCCCGCGTCGAGGAAGTACGCCCACTCCGCCAGGGCGGCGCCCGCGCGCTCGGTGCGCAGACCCGCCGGGATCCGGGACACAGCGGCGTGTAGCTCTTGGCCCACGGTGATGAGGTCGTCGACGAGCCGCGCCACGCCCTCGGCGTCGGGCCGCTGGTCGTAGGACGCCAGCGCCCGTCGCACGAGCTCCTCGATCGTTTGAGCCTCGGGCCTCATGGCGGTGCTCCCTACCGTCGTGACCGGGTGGTGACACGACGGTAGGGGCGGCCGGACGCGGGCAAGGGCACAGATTGTGCCCCCTGCCCTCAGGCCGTCAGCATTCCCAGCCGCTGGGCGAGTTGCGAGGCACGGCGCCGACGGGCCGGGCTCTTCGCCTCGGCTTCCTCCAGGACGATCCTCTTCGCGTACCCGTTGTACTGGACGGTCTCCGGGGCCGCCTCGTGAGCGTGCGCGAGTGTCGCCAGCGCGGCGTCCGGCTGCCCGTCGAGGTGATAGGCGCGGGCCTGTTCGATGCGGTGCCGGGCTCGGCGCGGCCGTGACGGGATCGCCTCTGCCTCCGCACGGACGGCCTGCCGTACGGACTCCCCGCCGGAGTGCAGTTCCACGGCCACGGTGACCGCGTGCGCACCGAGGACGGCCTGGGAGAACGAGGTGACCGGGTGGAAATAGCCGTCGGGCAGGCCCTCGGCCAGACGCCGGGCATCGTCCCAGTACCGCCAGGCGGTTCCCGTCTCCCCGCGCCGTGCGGCCGTCAGCCCGGCCTCGACGGTGAGCGCACCCGCTACCGCCCGGACGTCGTCACCGGCATCCGGAAGAAGCGGCCGCAGGTAGCCAAGGGTCTCCAGCGTGACGGCGTCGGCGGCCTCGTAGTGCGCGCTGTCCCGGTGGGCCTGCGTGGTGAGCCACGCCGCCAGGCCGACGGCATGGGGGTCCTCGGAGTCCTGTGCCGCCATCATTCCTCGTTCGGCGACCCGCCACACGAGGGCCGCGTCCGGCTGGTAGGCGCAGAAGAACTGCGCGAGGAAGTACACCTCGGCCAGGAGGGCCTGCGCGCCCTTCCGGTCGGCGATCGTCGAGGCGTGGCGTACGGCGGCCTGCGCATCCCGGATCAGGCCGGGCAGGAGCGTGCCGATGACCTCGCGGTGGTTGGGTGCCGAGTGCCGGGCCGACCACGCCCGGGTGATGCGGGCCTGAAGGTGGGCGGCGGGCGGGGCCTCGTGCGCCGCGGTGAGGGGAAAAGCGTTGAGTGCCTCGCGGACCGCGGCGAAGCGCGGGTGCCCGGGCCCGGCGAACAGGCTGATGCGCAGGGACTGGTCGCCGGTGAGTTCTGAGAGGTCCCGAACGCGCAGCACCTCGGCGATGCGGAGGATCATCGGCAGCGGCGGAGTCTTCAGCCGACCGGTCTCGACCGCTTTGACCCACGAGCCGGACCGGGCTACGAGACCGCCGAGTTGGTCCCGGGTGAGGCCTCGGCGGGTGCGCAGGAGCTGCATTCTCTGGCCGAAGACCAGCGGGTCGGCATACGGGTCCGGGGTGGCATCAGGTGACATGGCGGCCTTGCCCTCCTACCTTGCGGCTCGACACTGACAGGGTAGGGGCCAAGGCTTCGTCATGTGATCCAGAGCGCACGACAGCTGCCGCCGACAGCCTGTCCGGCAGGTACGCGATCCGCCTTGCCGAGGCATGAGAAGGAGACACAATGGCTGACGACCTGTCCGCGGTGGCGCGCTTCCTCTACGAGGCCGGCACGCTGAAGCACACCCGCCGTACGGGTTGGTGGATGGCCGGTGTCAACGACCCCGAATCCGTCGCCGAGCATTCCTGGCGGACGTCGCTCATCGCGTCGGTCATCGCGAAGCTCGAGGGCGCGGACCCGGCCCGGGCCGCGTTCCTCGCCGTCTGGCACGACACCCAGGAAACCCGCACCGGGGACGTCAACCACCTCGGGAAGAAGTACGCGCCCGCCGGCGACCCACAAGCCGTGACCGCCGACCAGACGGCCGGCATGCCCGAGCTGCTCGCCTCCACGATCCAGGATCTGGTGGCCGAGTACGAGGCCAAGGACTCGGCCGAGGCGATCTGCGCCCGCGACGCCGACAAGCTGGAGTGCATGCTCCAAGGCCTCGAGTACAAGGCGCAGGGGTACGCGAACGCGCAACGGTGGATCGACAACAGCCGGGCCCGGCTCACGACCGAGACCGCGCGGCGGCTGGCCGACGCGCTCCTCGGGCAGGGCCCGTTGGACTGGTTGCGCGCCGCGGTCGGCGAGAAGCGCTGACTCCCGACGCGCGATGCCCCCCGTCCCGCCCCTACGAGTCGAGAGGCCGGGCCGGGCGCAGCGAGGCATCGGGGGCTGCGGCTACAGCTGGTTGATCTGCGCTGAGCAGATGTTGTATCCGCCCTGGGCCCGGCCTTCCTTGGTCTCGCTGCCGATGGTGACGGAGCAGTGGATGTCGCCGCCTCCTTGCAACTGGGCGGTGACGTGGTGGTACAACGCGTCGCTCTTGATCTTGAGGGTTCGCATCATGGGCAGTCCCTTGCCCTCCAGGTTCTCACTGTCGCTGCCGTCCGCTCACTGGGACGGTGCCACCAGGCCCGCCTCATAGGCCAGGATGACCAGCTGCACTCGGTCGCGGGCATTGAGCTTGGCGAGCAGGCGGGTCAGGTAGGTCTTGGCGGTGGCGATGCTGATGTAGAGCTCGCCTGCGATCTCCGTATTGGACAGGCCCCTGCCGACGAGGGTCAGCACCTCGCGTTCCCGGTCGGTGATGCCGCCGAGCTCCACCCGCCGCGGCGGTGACGCTGCGGGTCGGGCGGTGAACTCTTTGATCAGCCTGCGTGTGACGGCCGGTGCGATCAGAGCGTCCCCGGCGGCAACGATCCGGACTGCGGCGAGGATGTCGTCCAAGGCCATGTCCTTGACGAGGAACCCGGAGGCGCCGGCGTGCAGCGCCCCGTAGACGTATTCGTCGTCGTCGAAGGTCGTCAGGACGACGACGCGTGTGGAACCGGTGCCCGTCGTGATCAGCCGGGTGGCCTCGATGCCGTCCATACCGGGCATCCGGAGGTCCATCACCACGACGTCGGGGGCGAGCTCCTCCGTCAGCCGTACCGCTTCCGCGCCGTCGGCTGCCTCGCCCACCACCTCGATGTCCGCGGTGTCGGTGATGACCATCTGCAGGGCGGCCCGGACCAGGGGCTGGTCGTCGGTGAGCACGACACGGATGGTCATCTGGCTCCCGCCTTCGCTTCTGCCTCGGTCCCTGCCGGTATCGGGAGTCTGGCCGCTATGAGGAAGCCGCCGCCCGGGCGAGGCCCCGCAGTGAAATTGCCGTGCAGCAGGGCGACCCGCTCCCGCATGCCGATCAGACCGTACCCGGTGTCCGTGTTGGTGCCACCGCCCCTGCCGCGGTCCGAGACCTCGACGGTGAGCTCGTCATCGAGGTAGTCGACACGCACCTGGCAGGAGTCGGCACCCGAGTGCCGTACGGCGTTGGTCACCGACTCCTGGACGATCCGGAACGCCGCGAGGTCGATGTCCGCCGGCAGAGGGCGGCGCCTGCCCTGCCACCGCACCTCCACGCGGACCCCGGCGGCGGTGGTCGTCGCGGCGAGCTGTTCCACGTTCGCCAGGCCGGCGGCCGGTCGCAGGGGCGCAGGCGCGGGCGCACGGCCTTGGCCGGTGTGTTCCTCGTCCTGGTCGGCCTGGCGCAGTGCGCCCAGCATCCTTCGCAGCCCGGACAGCGTCTCGCGGCTGGCCATCTCCACGGTGAGCATCGCCTCGCGGGCTCTGGCCGGCTGGGTCTCGACGACCCGGGCCGCGGCGCCGGCCTGCAAGGCGATGATGCCGATGCTGTGGGCGACCGTGTCGTGCATCTCGCGGGCGATGCGCAGCCGTTCGGCGGTGACGGCCTCGGCGGCGGCCCGGGCGTGCAGCTCTGCGGTGTGGGCACGGGCCTGATGCGCCGAGTTGCCGATGAGCCAGGCGATGACCACGGTCAGGGCCATGAAGGGCTCGGGGGCGATCCCGGAGTCGTCGCCCGCGATGGACCGCAGGGCGAGGTAGCCGGCGAGTGTGCCGAGCGCCGCGCCGGCCGCGGCGAGCGAGATCCGTCGAGGTCGGGTGGCTGCGATGTAGCAGAGGGCGATGTCCACGGCCAGGAACTGCGTGGGCGGAATCTCGTCCTGACGCCAGGCCACCGTCGAGATGACCGTACCGACGATCAGCAGGCCGTACGCCGCGGAGGTCCTGCGGCGCAGCACCGCGCTGGCGGCCATGACCAGTACGAAGGCGACGGCGAGCAGCGCCTGGGCTCCGGGCGAGTCGAGCCCGTCCCGGGGGTAGCTGAGCGAGTAATACCGTCGCGGTGGCATCACTACGTACTCGACGACGGGTTCCACTGCTGCCGCGTACCACGCCAGTGCCGTCCACAGGCCCGGCGGTAGGCGTTTGATCAGCGGCAGCGGCAGCGGCAGCGGCAGCGGCAGCGACGGTGAGGTGGACATGCCTTGATCGTAAGCACCTGCACCTGACGGCACATCTGACTGTGGCCGTACAACCAGGGTTGACACCCGTGCCCTCCGATTGTCATCGGTGGCCCGATTACGGGCGAGGCCGCCTACCGGCACCGTTGTCCCCGTGATCGAAGTCAACGAGCTCACGAAGCGATACGGCAGCACGACGGCCGTCAAAGGTCTGACCTTCACCGTGCGACCCGGCCAAGTGACTGGGTTTCTCGGTCCTAACGGCGCCGGCAAGAGCACCACGCTGCGGATGATCCTCGGCTTGCATGAGCCCACCAGCGGCACCGTCACCGTCGACGGCCGTTCCTTTCGCGACCGCCCCCGCGGCCTGCGTCATGTCGGCTCCCTTCTCGACGCGCACGATGTGCACGGCGGGCGCAGCGCGGTGGCGCAGCTGTCTGCCCTGGCCCGCAGCAACCGCATTCCGCAGCGCCGGGTGGAGGAGGTGCTGCGGGAGGTCGGTCTCGCCGAGGTGGCCCGGCGCCGCATCGGCGGATTCTCGCTCGGCATGAAGCAGCGGCTCGGCATCGCTTCCGCCCTGCTCGGCGACCCACCGGTACTGCTCTTCGACGAGCCGCTCAACGGCCTCGACCCGGAAGGCGTGAAGTGGGTGCGTGACTTGTTCAGGCGGCTCGCCGCCGAGGGCCGCACGGTGTTCGTCTCCAGCCATCTCATGTCCGAGATGGAGCACACCGCCGACCAGCTGATCGTCATCGGCCGCGGCGAGCTGATCGCGGCGGAAAGCCTCACGGAGTTCTCCGCCCGTAGCACCCGGCAGAGCGTCACGGTGGGCACGTCCGCCGCAGCCGTCCTGAGAGACCTGCTGACGGCCGAGGGAGCAACCGTAAACACGGCGGGTGACCTGCTCACCGTGACCGGTGTGACCACAGTCCGGATCGGTGAGGTCGCCATGGAGCACCGCATTCCGTTGCATCACCTCAGCGCCCGGTCCGCCTCATTGGAAGAGGCCTTCATGGAGCTCACCGCCGGCAGCGTGCAATACCTCGCAGGAGACCCCCAGTGACCACGACATACGCTTCGGCCGGTGAACTCGGGGCCGCCGAACCCCGCGCCCGCTTCCGCGACCTTGTGGTCGCCGAGTGGATCAAGTTTCGATCGCTGCGCTCGACGTGGATCGCGTACGGGGCCACCGCATTGGCCGTCATCGCGTTCAACGCGGGTACCGCCTACGACACCTACACCTACTGGCCGGCGCGGAGCCCGGCGGACCAAGCCGACTTCGTCCGCGCCGGAATTCCGTT
This sequence comes from Streptomyces sp. NPDC006544, assembly GCF_040611715.1. Classification (NCBI taxonomy): domain Bacteria; kingdom Bacillati; phylum Actinomycetota; class Actinomycetes; order Kitasatosporales; family Streptomycetaceae; genus Streptomyces; species Streptomyces sp. NPDC006544. The sequence continues at coordinate 48,569 of NZ_JBEXOV010000007.1, forward strand.
GCAGGAGGCGTTCACGGCGAACGCCGCCGTGGTCATGATGCTCGCCCTCGGTGCCATCGGCGCCGTCGCGATCATCGGTGAGTACAGCACGGGCACCATCCGTACGACGTTCGCGGCCGTTCCGGCCCGCCGTTCGGTGATGGCCGCAAAAGCGGTGGTCGTCACGGCGGTCGCCACCGTCTTCGGCGCGATCGTCGCGGGGGCCTCGTTCGGCCTGACGCAGGCGATCCTCGGCGGCCGGGACGCAGGCATCTCGATCAGCTACCCGGGCGCCCTGCGTCTCGTAGTGGCGTCCGCCTTCCTGGCGCCCCTGTGCGCGCTCACCGGCCTGGCCATCGGCGCCGTCATCAGGCACACCTCGGCCACCATGACCGCCTCGGTGGTGGTCATCCTCGTCCTGCCCATCGTCCTCACCGACGGCCGCCACTGGTCGGCGATCGCCGGGCACGCCACGCTCTATCAGGCGTGGTCGCGGCTCGTCGAGGTCGGCTCCCGCCAGACCGACTTCCCGTGGACGACCGGTGGAGCCTGGACCGTCTACGCGGTGTGGGCGCTCACCGCAGCCGTGCTCGCCGTCACCAGCGCACAACGGCGCGACCAGTGAGAGGGCCGGTCGGCCAACCGCCGGGGTACGGACACCCCGGCCAAGGCGGCCGCGACCAGGATGACGAGTTGACGACCGTTATTCCTCATCGACGACATCGGGGTCACGCAGTGACCGCAGGCCACCCGGCAGGTCCGGGAGCTGGAAGGAGTACCGGCCGAGCATGTTGATGTGTCGCACGAACGGCGAGAGGCGGGCCACGTCCTCGTCGCGGACATCGAAGCCGTCGGCCCGGAGCTGGGTGACGGCGGCATCCATGTAGCGGGTGTTGAAGGCACCAGGGCGTTGAGGACAAGGCCGAGGGCGCCGATCTGGTCCTCCATGCCGTCCTGGTAGCGCTGGTAGCGCTGGTAGAGCTGCCCGGCCTTGCCGTGGAAGATCTTCCGGGCGAGCGCATGGCGGCCCTCCTGGAGGTTGGCCTGCACCTTGATCTTCCGTCGGTAGGCCGGCTCGTCCGCCAGATGCAGGATGTACGGTCGTCCTCGGAGACCTCGGCGCGGTGGAAGCCGCCGCTGGACACCCGGCAGACGCGGCTCAGTACGCCCTTCGCGCGCTGGATCTACTGGCGACGCACTGGTACGCCACCGGACTGGAACGGGTCCGCGAGGTCCGTCGCGCACTGGGTCCGTGGGAGCACGAGCAGTACGTACGCGACCTCGATGACCGGCTCTACGGCTGGTCCTCAGTGGTCAGCGCACTTGCCTGTTGAATGCGGCGATCAAGCCCGGCAGCTCGGCGAGGGTGTGGATGCGAAACGTCGGCAGCGTACGGGCCTCTTCGGTGTGCCACTGGATGGTGGCCCAGGGACCGCGGCGTACGAGGGCGGTGTGCATCCCGGCCTGGGCGCCAGGGCGGAGGTCGTTGTCGACGCGGTCCCCGACGTAGAGGATCTCGTCCGGCGCGAAGGGAACGGCCTTGGCCTCACGGATGAAGAACTCAGGATCCGGCTTGCTCGCGCCCCAGTCGTCCGAGGTGCCGATCAGATCGACGTCGTCCGCGAAGAGACCGCGCAACAGACCCCCCGCCCGAACGGTCTGGTTCCCGGCGATGCCGAGCCACAGACCGTCCCCGCGGAGCCGCGCGAACGCGGGGCGGACGTCCGAGTACAGATCGGACTCGTCGAAGTGCTCCGGCCGGCCGGCGGCCGCGCGTGCGTCGCGCTGCTCGGTGAGGTCGAAGCCGGGTCGGAACTCTTGGAAGACCTCTCGGTAGTCGCGGCCCTGTGCCACGACCGCGCCGAACATCGCGGCGAACGTGTGGCGGGGGACGCCGAGCCAGTCGGCCCACGTGCCGTACTCACGCGTCTCGTCCACGAGGCACTCACCGACATCGAAGACCACAGCGCGAATCGTCATGCCGAGCAGCCTAGTCACCGGCCTGGACGCCCGAGCCGCCCCTCTCAAGGGCCGGGGCGGTCCGTCCGGCTCAGTGGCTGCCGACGAGGATGGCGGCGAAAATGCCGAGCACGATCAGTACGTAGAGAAGCTGACGGGCGGCCTCGTTCACCGGGCGCCGGCCCGGTGCTGCTGCTGCTCGGCGAGCGTCGCCGCCATCGTCCGGACGATGCGGGCGAGGCCGCGGGCGTGGTTCCAGTTCGCGTGGTCGCCGTGGCCCAGCGGGCCCGCGTCGAGGAAGTACGCCCACTCGGCCAGGGCGGCGCCCGCGCGCTCGGTGCGCTTGTCCGTGGGGATCCTCGCCACCGCGGTGTGGAGCCCGTTCCCGGCGGTGATGAGGTCGTCGACCAGATGCGCCACGCCCTCGGCGTCGGGCCGCTGCTCGTAGGGCGCCAGGGCCCGTCGCACGAGCTCCTCGATCGTTTGAGCCTCGCTCGGATTCATGCGGTTGCTCCCTCCCGTCGTCGCCGGACGCCCAACTACCGCCCGATCACTGCGTGGTACGAAGAGGTAACCGCAGGTGCCCCCTCGGCGAGTACCGTTGGAGGGTCGGAGAAGTATGCAAGCCATGCATTCTGTCGGGAGAGCCCATGGCGCAGCACTCACGCACGACCAACCCTGGTCTGTCCGCGCTCCTTGGCCAGGCCGGATGGTCGAGACGGCAGCTCGCTTCGATCATCAACCGCGTCGGCGCCGAGGCAGGTCTCACCCTCAAGTACGGCCAGCCGGCAGTGTCGCAATGGATCGCAGGTCACCAGCCCCGGGCCCAGGTCAGGGCCCTGATCGTCGAAGCCTTCGAGCGGAAGCTCGGACGGCCTGTCACCTACGCCGAGGCCGGGCTGACCCCACCCGCCGGGACGACTGACGCGGACACTGTCCGGGACCTCGTAGACGTGGGAAGGGCAGACATGGATCCGTCCCGACGCCGCATCATCGCCGCCGGCGTCTTCAGCGCGGCGCTCGCCATCCCCTTGTTCCCCACCCTGGCCAGGGCCGATAGCCCCGAACCCATAAGGCCGGGCAAGGCCACCACCCGCGTGGGACAAGGCCAGGTGACGGCCATCGAGACGATGACGGACCGCATCGCAGACATTCTCGACGAGCTCGGCGCCGGGCACGCGCGGCCGATGGCCGCCGCGTTCCTCGTGAACACCGTAGGGCCCTGGCTCAAGGCGGAGGCGGCCGCGCCCGTGCGGCGCAGCATGCTCGCCGCAGCCTCCGACCTTGTGTACCTGACGGGCTGGATGGCCATGTACGAGCGTCAGCACCGGCTCGGCCAGGACTACTACGTATCCGCGCTCAAGCTCGCCGGGGAGGCTGAGAAACACGTCACCTACTGCCGCACGCTGCGCGGCATGTCCCTCCAAGCCTCCAACCTGGGATACGGGCGCCGCGCCCTTGAGCTTGCCGACTCCGCTGCCGAGGCAGCACCCGTGGCTGGGCCGCGTCTCGTGGCATTCCTTCGTGGACAGCAGGCCCACGGCGCCGCGATGGTCGGCGACAAGCGGCAGGCCTTCGCTCGGCTACGGGAAGCGGAGGAGGCGCTGGCGCGTGCGGACGACCGGCGCGAAAGTATCGGCGGCTACGACCGGACGGCCTACCTCTTCCACGTCGCGCACGTCCAGAACGAGACGAAGGACGTCGCGGGGTCCGTCAAGACCTTGCGGGAGTCGATCCGGGTACAGCCAGCCAACGAACGACAGGGCCGGCTGCACGCCCACGGACTCCTTGCCCAACGCCAGCTTTCCATTGGCCACGTCGAGGCCGCGTGCGAATCGTGGGGCAGGTTCCTCGACGACTACGAGGCGCTGTCGTCCGCTCGCGGTGACGAGCACTTCGAAGTGATGAACCTCCGGCTTCGTCATCACGGCGGCGTTCGGGCGGTCCGGGACCTGCGCGAGCGTGCCCGCCTGGTCGGAACACGGAAGGGCTGACATGGGCGTACCGCAGCCGTTGTCCGACGAGGCGATTCAGGAACAGCTGACCGGGCTGCCCGGGTGGGAGCGGAAGGGCGACCAGATCACCCGTACCTACGAGATCCGCTACCACGCGGCGGTCGCCGCGATCGTCACGATCGCGGACCGCTCCCGGCGCATCCAGCACCACGCCGACCTCGACCTCCGGATCGACAGCCTGCGCGCCTCGGTCACCACGCACGACGCCGGCCACCGGTTGATTCCCGCGGACTTCGACCTCGCGCGCCGCATCGACGCGATCGTCGCCGCGCACCAGGCGCTCCCGCTGGACTGATCCCGACGCGCACCCCCTCCCGCCCACGGGCGGGAGGGGGTGCGACGGCTGCTCCGGTCAGCTCCAGATGTTCTTGCGGTGCTCCCGCAGTGCCTTGAAGGAGTCCAGGTCCGGGACGGTCCAGCCGTCGAGGTCGTACTCCTCGAGGGCCTGCTCGGCGAAGCCGCGGTAGCCGTCGAGCTGGCCGCTGGCGGCCTGCGCGTGGAAGATGTCGGTGCGCACCTGCTCGTGGTTGCCGGAGTAGTTGCGCTCGTACAGCTCGTGGCGGCCGCCGAACTCGGAGCCGACGGCGTCCCACAGCATCTTCATCAGCTTGACCCGGCTGACCGAGTCGTAGCCGTTGGAGCCGCGGACGTACTTGTCGAGGTACGGGCGGATCTCCGGGTTGTTGAAGTCCTCGGCGCTGGAGTTCACGTAGATCAGGCCGCTGGCGACGTCCTGCTGGATGATCTCCTTGATGCGCGGGTAGCCGATGGTCATGAACCAGCGGTACGCCATGCCGTAGTCGAGGCGCGGCAGCAGCGCGCCGTCCTTCCACTCCTGCGGGTTGCGGGCCGCCGCGTCGCTGAGCGCCCAGAACATGTTCCGCCAGGCCAGGACCTCGCCGACGCGGGCCTGGATGCCGCGGAAGTCCTTGCTGCCGGTCATGTCGACGGCCTTGAGGAGCAGGCCCGCGATGAAGTCGATCTTCACGGCGAGGCGGATGGCCCCGTGGAAGGTGAGCCGCTCCAGGAAGCCCGACTGCGGGGCGAAGCCGTTGACCTTGTCGACGTCTCCGTAGAGGAAGACGTTCTCCCAGGGGATGAGCACCTTGTCGAGCACGAAGATGGTGTCGTTCTCGTCGAGCCGGCTGGAGAGCGGGTAGTCGAAGGGACTGCCCATGACGGCTGCGGCGGCCGCGTAGGAGGGGCGGCAGATCAGCTTCAGGCCCGGCGATCCCATCGGGATGGTCGCGACGAGCGCGAACTTCTTGTCGCGCAGCGGCAGGCCGTAGTGCGAGATGAAGTTGAAGTTGGTGATGGCCGAGCCGGTGGCGACCACCTTCGCACCGGAGACGACGAGACCGGCGTCGGTCTCCTTCTCCACGTGCACGAAGACGTCCTGGACCTCCTCGGTCGGCAGGTGGCGGTCGACCGGCGGGTGGATGATCGCGTGGTTCCAGAAGAGGACCTTCTCCTGGGACTCCTTGTACCAGCGCTTCGCGTTGTCCTCGAAGGGCGCGTAGTAGTCGCTGTTGGCGCCCAGGGTGCCGAGGAAGGCGGCCTTGTAGTCGGGGCTGCGGCCCATCCAGCCGTAGGTCATCCTGGCCCACTCGGCTATCGCCTCGCGGTCCTCCACCATGTCCTGCACGGTGCGCGGGGTGCGGAAGAACTTGTGGGTGTAGCCGTTGCTGCCGGTGTCGGTGCGGGTGGTGAGCACGTCCTTCTTGGCGGGGTCGTGCAGCGCGTTGTAGAGCCGCGCGGTCATCAGCGCCGAGTTGCGGAAGGCCGGGTGGGCGGTGACGTCCTTGACGCGCTCGCCGTAGAGGTAGATCTCACGGTCGTCGCGCAGGCTCTCCAGGTACTCGTCGCCGGTCATGGGGCGGGTCACGGGGGCCTCGGCGGCCTCGGGGCCGCTCGGCTGCGCGTCGCCGTTCGGGAGCGTCATGTCCTATGTCCTTTGTCCGGTCGATGAACCTGTGAGTGGTGGGTGGCCCGCGAAGGCCGCAGCCCAGCCGTGGGCGGGCCCGTCGAGCGAGCCGGTCCAGGCGGCGCCTTCCGAGGGCCGGCGGAATTCGCCGAGCACCCCGGAGTGGAAGACGAGGGGTTCGCCGCCGGGAGCGTCGAAGGCGACGACCTCACCGACGTGCAGGACGTGGTCCCCGCCGTCGTACGAGGCCCAGGGAACGCAGGAGAAGTGGGCGACGGCGCCCCCGATGCGCGGCGCCGCCAGGTCGTCGCCCCAGCTGAGGTCCGGCGCCTCGGCCAGGTCGCCCCGGCCGGCGAACAGCCAGGCGAGGTCGCGCTGGTGGGCGCCGAGGACGTTGATGCCGAACGGGGCGCCGACGAGCCGCTCGCAGGTGCGGCTGCGGCGGTCCAGCGACACCAGGACCAGCGGCGGGTCGAGCGAGACCGAGGTGAAGGCGGAGACGGTGGCGCCGTATACGGCGTCGTCCCGCGCGGTGGTGACCACGGTGACGCCCGAGGCGAACTGGCCCAGGCAGTCCCTCAGCGCGCGCTGCACAAGGCTCACGGAGTCCTCCTCGACGGATAACGGGCGCAAGAACCGGGTAATCGCATTCCGCAGCATTTGAAAAGATCGGGTGATGAAGAATGGCGGAGCACTGCCGCCACGCGGGCATTGTTCCAGGGGTCGCTGAAGAATCAGTACAGGGAAATGCGGGTCGTTCGGAGCGCTTGACGGATGACGAGTTCCCGCTCTAGTTTTCTGCTGTTTCCTGCGCGTCGCCGCAGGTCGTCAGGTTGCGTGGCCGAGGCCGCACTGGCGTGTGACCGCACTGACGCGTTCCGGAAATCTCTGCCCGAACCCGCTGCCGCCCGTACAGACCTAGGGGTCCCCAAATGCGAATCCAAGTAGATGTCAACGAGGCTCTGCAGGACTATGTGGCCAGCATTTCCCTGCGCGAGCCCGACGTACTGCGTGACCTCCGGGTGAAGACCTCGGAGCTGCCCCTGTCGCTCATGCAGATCTCGCCGGAACAGGGACAGTTCATTTCCCTGCTGGTGAAGGCGATCGGCGCGAAGAAGGCCCTGGAGGTCGGTGTCTTCACCGGCTACAGCCTGCTCGCCACGGCGCTGGCGCTGCCCGAGGGCGGCAGCGTGGTCGCGCTGGACATCAGCGAGGAGTGGACCGCGATCGCCCGGGACTTCGCCGAGCGGGCGGGTGTCTCGGACAAGGTCGACCTGCGCATCGGCGACGCGCGCGCCTCCCTCGACGCACTGCTCCTCGAGGAGGGCGCGGCCGGCTCCTTCGACTTCGTCTTCATCGACGCCGACAAGGAGAACTACTGGGCCTACTACGAGGCCGCGCTGACGCTGCTGCGCCCCGGCGGCCTCATCGTGGTGGACAACGTGCTGTGGCACGGCGCCGTCCTCGACGAGACGAAGCAGGACTCCGAGACGACGGCCCTGCGGGCGTTCAACGCGAAGGTGCGGGACGACAAGCGGGTGGAGCTGAGCGTCCTGCCGTTCGCCGACGGCCTCACCTTCGCCCTCAAGCGCTGACCCGGGCGACGCCGGCCGGCGCGCCCACCCGCACGCGTACCCGCAAACCGGCCCGCGTCCTTCGGAGCACGGGTCCGAGCGCTGCCCGAGCGCCGGCCCCCCACACCAGTCCACAGATCCCCGACGCCCGATTCCTCGAGAAGGTATGACCATGTCGCAGTACCCAGCCGGGATGCACAGAAGACGCTTCCTCATCGGAGCGGCCGCCGCGGGCGGAGCCACCGCACTCGGTCTGGAGGGGACGGCCGTGGCGGCGGACCCCGCCGCCGGCGCCACCGCCGTCGCGACGACGTCCACGGTCGGACCGGTCTCGGTGACCGCCGCCGACCAGCAGTACCCGGACCTGGTCCGGGCGCTCAACGCCCGGTACGTGGCCGGCCCCGAGTCCGTGAAGGTCATCGACTCGCCCTCGCAGGTGGCGCCGATCCTCACCGAGGCGTTCAAGTCCAACAAGCGGGTGACGATACGCAGCGGCGGGCACTGCCTCGAGGACTTCGTCTACAACTCCTCCACGCAGATCGTGCTCGACCTGTCGAACATGAACGGCGTGTACTACGAACCCGCCAAGAACGCCGTCTGCGTGGAAGCCGGGGCCACCCTGCTGGACGTGTACTCGAAGCTGTACGCCGCCTGGGGCGTGACCATACCCGGCGGCATCTGCTACTCGGTCGGCATGGGCGGGCACGTCTCCGGCGGCGGCTGGGGCATGCTCGTGCGCCGCAACGGCCTGGTCGTCGACCACCTGTACGCCGTCGAGGTGGTCACGGTCGCCTCCGACGGCACGGTCAGGACGATCCACGCCACCCGGGAGCCCACCGACCCGAACCGCGAACTGTGGTGGGCCCACACGGGTGGCGGCGGCGGCAACTTCGGCGTGGTGACCCGCTACTACTTCCGCTCGCCGGGCGCCACCGGCACCGACCCGCGCGGGCTGCTGCCGAAGCCGCCGGCCGAGGTGCTGTTCAGCGCGGTGTCGTGGGCGTGGAGCGACCTGACCAAGGAGGAGTTCGTCCGCCTGACGCAGAACTACGCGTCCTGGCACGTCGCGAACATCGGGCCGGACAGCCCGAACCGGTTCGTGACCAGCTTCCTGCTGCTCAACCACCGGTCGAACGGACAGATCGGCATGGTCACCCAGGTCGACGCGGCGGCCCCGAACGCGCAGCAGCTCCTGAACGACTACCTCACGTACATGAACCAGGGCATCGACACCCCGCAGGGCGCCCTGACCGAGGCCATGGGCGACGTGGCCCCCATGCCGCAGTTCGCCCAGCCGCGCCGGATGCCGTGGCTCCAGGCCACCCGCTTCGCCGGAACGACGAACCCGCAGCTCAACGACCCGACCCTGCGGGCCGAGTACAAGTCGGCCTACATGAAGGCGAACTTCCCGCTGGCCCAGTCCGAGGCGCTGTACAAGCACCTCACCCGGACCGACATCGACAACCCGAAGATCAACATCCAGCTCACCCCGTACGGCGGCAAGGCCAACGCGGTCGCCGAGGCCGACACGGCGGCGCCGCACCGGGGCGCGGCCTTCAAGATGCTGTGGTCGGTGCTGTGGAACGAGGCGTCCGACGACGCCAAGTACATCGCGTGGACGCGGGAGAGCTACGAGGAGACGTACGCGAGCACCGGCGGCGTGCCCGTGCCCAACGCCGTCACGGACGGGTGCTACGTCAACTACCCGGACGCGGACCTGAACGACTCGGCGCGCAATCGGTCCGGGGTCCCGTGGAGCACCCTCTACTACAAGGGGAACTACCCGCGGCTGCAGGAGGCCAAGAAGAAGTACGACCCCAAGAACTTCTTCCGCCACGCCCAGTCCGTGCAGCTGCCCGGAGCCTGAGCGCCCCGCGGGCGCGCCGCGCCCCACCGTGCGGCGCCCCACCGTGCCGCGCCCCGCGGGCCGGGTCCGGATCCCCCGGGCCCGGCCCTCCGCACGTGGCCGCCCGCACGGGGCCGCCCGCCCGTGGCCCGCCGCACGTGGGGCCCGCCCCCCGGCGCGCGGCGCGCGCCGTACCTCCCTCCCGAGAACGAGCGCAATTCTCTGGGCGCCAGGACACCGCCGCGATCTCTAGCGTTGCCGCGTCAAGGCACGTGAACGGCGGAGGGGTTGGGCGATGGTGCAGGACAGCAGGGGCGGGATGGGGCGGCGCAACTTCCTCGCGGGAGGTGCCGCGGCGGGTGGAGCCGCACTGCTCACGGGCACGGGTCTGGTGTCGTCGCCGGCGGCCGCGGCCGAGGACGCGGGCGCCCTGACGGAGCCCCTCACGGCGGTCACCCCGGCGGACAAGCGGTACAAGGACCTCGTCCGGGGCTGGAACCAGCGCTGGGTGGCCTCGCCGGAGGCGGTCTATCTCGCCGAGAGCACCGCGCAGGTCCAGGAGGTCGTGCAGAAGGCGGTGAAGGCCGGCAAGCGGCTCACCGTCCGCGGCGGCGGCCACTGCTGGGAGGACTGGGTCTTCAACGCGGACGTCCGCGTCATCCTCGACATGACCAAGATGAACAAGGTCTACTTCGACCCCGCGAAGAACGCCATCGCGGTGGAGGCCGGGGCCCAGCTGCTGAACGTGTACGAGCGCATGTACCGGACCTGGGGCGTGGCCATACCGGCCGGCATGTGCTTCCAGGTCGGCGCGGGCGGCCACATCAGCGGCGGCGGCTGGGGTCTGCTCTGCCGCAAGCTCGGCCTGGTCGTGGACCACCTGTACGCCGTGGAGGTCGTGTCCGTCGACGCCGACGGCATCGCCCGGACCCACGTCGCGACGCGCGAGGCGAACGACCCGCACCGCGAACTGTGGTGGGCGCACACCGGCGGCGGCGGCGGCAACTTCGGCGTCATCACGCGCTTCTGGTTCCGCTCCCCCGGCGCCACGGGCACCAACCCGGCCGCCCTGCTCCCGCAGCCGCCGGCCGAGGTGCTCGTCAGCGCCGTCTCCTGGCCGTGGGCCGACATGACCAAGGACCGCTTCGCGCGTCTGGTCAAGAACTACGGCGACTGGCACGCGCGCAACCTCAGGCCGGGCAGCGTCAACGACAACCTCGTCACCATGCTGGCCCTGAACCACAAGTCGAACGGGTACATCGGGCTCATCACCCAGCTGGACGCGACCATCCCCGACGCGGAGGGGGTGCTGAACCGGTTCCTCGCGGAGATGACCGAGGGACTGGACATCGCGCACCAGCCGCTGACCGCGGCGATGGGCGAGCTGTCCGCGATGCCGGAGCTGGCCAAGCCGCGGCGGATGCCGTGGCTGCAGGCCACCCGGTACCTCGGGACGACCAACCCCACGCTGAACGACCCCAGCCTCAAGGGCGACTTCAAGTCCTCGTACTACCGCACGGCCATGCCGGACGCGCACGTGGACGCCTTCTACCAACACCTCACCCGCGACGACCTCGTCAACCCCACCGCCTCGGTGCTGCTCAGCTCCTTCGGCGGGCAGGTCAACGCGGTCGCCCCCGGCGACACGGCGTCCGCGCACCGCGGGGCCGCGTTCAAGGCCGCCTGGATGATCTGGTGGACCGATCCGGCGGACGAGGCGAAGTCCCTGCAGTGGATCCGCGAGTTCTTCCACGGCGCCTACGCGGACACCGGCGGCGTCCCGGTCCCCAACGCGGTGACCGACGGCTGCTACGTCAACTACCCGGACATCGACCTGCACGACCCGGCCTACAACACCTCGGGCGTGCCGTGGTCCACGCTCTACTACAAGGACAACTACCCGCGTCTCCAGCAGGTGAAGAAGAAGTACGACCCGCGCAACGTCTTCCGGCACAGCCAGTCGATCCAGCTGCCGACGACGTGACCGGGCGGGCACCGCGGCGCGGCGGCTGGCCGGCGGTGGTCTCGGTGGCACTCGGGTCCTTCACCCTGGTGCTCTCCGAGCTGCTTCCGGTGGGCGCGCTGACCGACATCGGAGAGGACCTGTCCGTCTCCACCGGGACGACCGGGCTCCTCGTCGTGGTGCCCGGCCTCGCGGCGGCCGTGGCCGCACCGGTCCTGACGGTGGCCTCGCGGGGGTTCGACCGCCGGCCGGTGCTGTGGGGGCTCGCCGCCCTCACGGCCCTGGCCGACCTGGTCTGCGCCCTGTCCCGCGACCTCGGGACGATGCTGGCCGGCCGGCTGCTGCTGGGCCTCGCGCTCGGCGGCTTCTGGGCCGTCGGGGCCGCGATCGCGCCCCGGCTGGTTCGGCCGGAGTCCGTCCACCGGGCCTCCTCGCTGGTCACCGCGGGCATCTCGGTGGGAACGGTGGCGAGCCTGCCGCTCGCGGCGCTGGCCGCCCGGAGCGCGGGCTGGTGGACGGCTTTCTGGGCGGCCGGTCTGCTCGGGCTGGCCGCGCTGGCGGCGCAGGTCCGATACCTTCCGCCGCTGCCCCCCGACTCGGCGGTCGGCTGGCGGGACCTGGCGGCGGTGCCGCGGATCCCCGCGGCCCGGGCCGGGCTGCTGGGCACCGTCTTCGTGTTCCTGGGCCACTTCGCCTCGTACACCTACATCGCGCCCTACCTGGAACGGCACGCCCGCTACGGCGCCGGGGCGGCGGCCGCGCTGCTGCTCGGGTACGGACTCGCCGGGATCGCCGGGAACTTCCTGGCCGCCGCCTCGCTCGCCCGCTCCGTACGGGGGACCGTCGCGGCGAGCGCGGCCGCCCTCGCCGCCGTGGCCGCCCTGCTCCCCGTGGCGGCGGACTCCGCTGTGCTCGTGGCGTTCCTCGTGCTCGTCTGGGGCGTCGCCTTCGGCGCCCTGCCGCTGAGCCTGCAGACCACGATGGCCAAGGCCGTGCCCGCGGCGCCTGAGCGCGGACTCGCCGTCTTCGTGACCGTCGTCCAGGTGTCGCTGGCCGCCGGCTCGCTGCTGGGCGGCGTGGTGGTCGACGGGTACGGGATCTCCGCGAGCATGGGTCTCGGGGCGGCGCTGGCCGCCTGCGCCGTCGCGGTCGTCGCGACGGCTCCCGTACGCCGCCCGTACCGAAGGCCGGAGCAAAAATCGGTGGTGTGAGCAGGGGGCTTGCGGGGCCAGCCTGGGGGGACAACGCGGCTCACCGGATGGCCGGTCGAGCGTTCCCCTCTGGAGGAGACATGGCTGTCCACCCGGGCGAGGTCTACTACAACCCGCGGTGCAAGGAGAAGATCGTCATCCGGACCCCCGCCGCGCAGACCGGCGGCGAGCGCGCGGTGATGGACCTCTACGTGGAGCCGGGCGGCTTCGCCGCCGGCTACCACGTGCATCCGTTCAGCGAGGAGATCTTCACCCTGGTGCGCGGCAGCCTGCGCGTGCACCTGGGCGGGCGCGACATCATCCTCGACGAGGTCGGACAGACCCTCACGGTGCCGGCCGGCACCGTGCACCGCTGGTTCGGCAACACCGAGGAGGAGACCTCCTTCGCGGTGGTGGAACTGGTCAACCGGGCCGACCGCTTCGAGCAGCTGATCCTGCGCCAGCTCTTCGGCCTCGCCCAGGACGGCAAGACCGACGCCGAGGGCCGGCCGAGCCTGCTCCAGCACGCGGTGACGATGCGCGAGTTCTCCGACGTACTGCGTTTCACGGACCGTCCCTGGCCGGTGCAGCGCATCGTCAACGGCGCCCTGGCGCCGCTGGCCCGGATGCTCGGCTACCAGGCCTGCAACCCCGACTACATGAACCGGCGCCCGCTGGAGGTGGCCCAGCCGGAGGAGTTGCCGGACGTGGTCGCGGCGCGGCTCGGTGCGGTCGCCTGACGGCGGCCGGCCCCCGCCCGCAGACAGACGCACGCGGACACCCGCGCGCGAAGGACCCCGGTGGCCTGAGGCCACCGGGGTCCTTCATGTGCCGGGCGAACGGGCCGGAAGACCGGATCCGCGGATCAGAAGGTCTTGACGAAACCGGCGTCGACGGCGAAGTCGGCGCCCGTGGTGCTCGCCGAACGCGGGGAGGCCAGCAGCAGGATCGCGTCCGCGACCTCCTGCGGGGCGATGAGGCGGCCGGTGACCTGGCCCATCATCTGGGGGGCGATGCTGTCCATGATGCTCTGGCGGTCGGCGCCCGCCATGCCGGCGAGCACGTCGGCCGCGCCGCCCTCCTCGGTCCACCAGGCGGTGAGCACGGCGCCCGGGGAGACCGTGTTGACGCGGACGCCCTGGCTGCCGAACTCCTCCGACAGCGCCTTGGTGAGGTTCGACAGACCGGCCTTGGCAGCGCCGTACTCGACGTTGACGGAGGCGGGCTGGCGGGCCATGCCGGTGGAGACGTTGATGATGGAGCCGCCCCCGCGCTCGATCATCTTGGGGATCGCGGCGCGGATCGCGCGGACCGCCGAGAACAGGTTGAACTCGAAGATCGACTGCCACTGGCCGTCGTTGCTGTCGAAGAAGCCCGTGCGGGGCATGGTGACGCCGGGCGGCGGGCCGCCCGCGTTGTTCACCAGGATGTCCAGGCCACCGAAGTGCTCGACGGCGCGGGCGATGACCTGCGCGGGAGCCTCCGGGTCCGTCAGGTCGGCCGAGACGTGCAGCAGGTCCGGGCCCGCGAGCTGCTCGAGCTCGGGGGTGTTCTTGCGGGAAACGGCCACGACCCGCGCGCCCTCTTCGAGCAGCGAGCGGGTGACGGCCAGGCCGATGCCCTTGGAGGCACCGGTGACCACTGCGACGCGGCCGGAAAGCTGAAGATCCATGGTTTTCCTTCTCTTGATCGGGCCCTCACCCGGGAGGCAGGGGAGAGCTCTGCCGTGCGCTCTCACTGCTTTGAACACCGGGGGTTTCCATCGGGTTGCACGGGCCGCGAAGTGCAACCGGGGAACGGGGGGCGGGGTTCTGACCCACACACCCTCCCCCCGCTTCCCAGGAGTCCCCATGCCCTCGACCGAGCAGCTCGGCCCGCGCAGGGTGGTGGTCCTGGTCTCCCTCGCCCCGTTGCTGGCGAACGCCGACGCCGGGCTCGTCATCCTGGCCCTGCCCGACATCCAGCACGGTCTCGGCATGAGCCTTGCGGGCGCGCACTGGGTGACGAACCTGTACGTCCTGCTGATCGGCGGCCTTCAGCTGCTGGGCGGCCGGCTCTGCGACCGGGCCGGGTCGCGGCGGCTCCTCCTCGCCTCGCTGGCCGCCTTCGCGGTCGCCTCGGCGTTCTGCGGCGCGGCGCCGAACGGACCGGTGCTGCTGCTGGCCCGGGCCGGGCAGGCCGTGGCCGCCGCGGTGATGGTCCCGGCGGCCATGTGCATCCTGCTCACCTGTGTCGCGGCCGGGCCCGAGCGGCGGCGGGCGCTCGCGCTGTGGGCGGCGTCCGGGGGGATCGGGTCGGTCGCGGGGGTGCTGGGGGGCGGCCTGGCGGTCAGCCAGCTCGGCTGGCGCTGGGCCTTCCTGCTCAACGTGCCCGTCGCGCTCGCCGCGCTGGTCGCGGCCCGCCGCCTCTGTCCCCCCGACCTCCCGACCCGGGCGCGGGGCTCCGCCCCCGACGTGCCGGGGGCCCTGTTCCTCGTGGGCTCCCTGCTGGCCCTGGTGTACGCGCTGGTGGGCACCGCGGACCGGGGGCTGGGGCCGGCGACCTGGGCGGTGTTCGCCGTGTCGGGGCTGCTGGCCGCGTTGTTCCTGCGCAGGCAGGCGCGGGCCGCCGAGCCGCTGCTGCCGGTGGTGCTGCTGCGCAGCCGCTCGCTGGGCGCGGGGGCCCTCGGCATCGTGTTCGTCGCGGCGGCCACCGGGCCCGTGGTGTTCCTGGGGAGCGTGTACCTGCAGGAGGTGCACGGCTACGCCGCCTGGGTGGCGGGCTGCGCGCTGCTTCCGGTGGTGGGCGGGGTGATCGTGGTCGGGCGGGTCTGCAGCCGGATGCTGGGCCGGCTCGGTCCGCGGGTGCCCTGTCTGACCGGCTGCGCCCTGAGCGGTTCCGGGCTGCTGCTGCTCACCCAGGTCTCGCCCACGTCCTCGTACGCGGCGGGGCTGCTGCCGGGCCTCGCGCTGGTCGGCGCGGGCCTGCCGTTCCTGTGGATGGCCTGCGAGATAGCCGCCGTGTCCGGGGTGAGCCGGTGCGCGGTGGGGGCGGCCGCCGGTGTGGTGCAGTGCGCCGGCCAGATAGGCGCCGCGGTCGGGCTGGCGCTCGCGGTGAGCGCGTACGGCGCGGCCGGCCGCGGGAGTGGCGGCCCCGCGGATCCGGTCCTGCTGACCACGGGACTGTCCCGGGCGTTCTGGGTCTGCGCCGCCCTGATGGCTTGCGCGGCGCTGACGGCGCGGTTCGGCCTGCGCGCCGTACGGCGGGAGGCCGTCGAGCCCGCCGGTTACGCGCCCAGCAGCACCGGCCTGGCTTCGGACCAGCCGCCCGTCCCGGTGCGCGGCTGACCCACCGGGCGCCGGGGAAGCCGGGCCACGGCGTCGAGCGAGAGCCGCAGTTCGCCTTCGGTGGGCGGTTCCAGCCGGGGGTGGCCGGCCAGGATGTCGGTGATGAGCCGGTGGATGGCCGGGCCCGGGGAGGCTCCGAGCTCTTCGCGCAGGGTGTGGCGCAGCTGGTGGAACGCGGCGAGCGCGTCGGCCTGCCGGCCCGACCGGTACAGGGCCAGCATCAGCTGGCCGGTGAGCTGCTCGTTGGCGGGGTCCTGGTGGACGAGCGCGGAGAGCTCGGCGAGCAGCTGGTGGTGCCGGCCCAGTCGCAGTTCGGCGCGCACCCGTTGGACTATGGCCTCCAGCCGGTCCCGTTCCATGGCCGCGAGGCCGGCCCGCAGCAGCGGTCCGGCCGGGGCGTCCACGGGTCCCTGGCCGCTCCACAGGGCGTGGGCCGTGCGGATCTGGAGGGCGCCGGCCTCCAGGTTGCCGGCGTCGAGGGAGGCCCGGCCGGCGCGGACCTGGCGCTCGTAGGTGTGCAGGTCGAGCTCACCGTCCCGGACGGTCAGTACGTAGCCCTGGTCGCGGGTGACGAGCCGGCAGGCCGTGGCGGTGGCGGGACCGGTGCCCTGGAGGATCCGGCGCAGCTGCATGACGTAGGTGTGCACGGCCGCGACCGCGCTGGGCGGGGGGCTGTACTCCCAGAGTTCTTCGACGAACTGGGCCATCGACACCACGTGGTTGGCGTTCATCAGGAGGAGCGCGAGCATCTGACGGTGCTTGGGCGCACTGGGTGTTCTGTCCTCCCCGTTTTCAGTGACGCACATGGGCCCCAGTACAGAGAATTGCATTACCCCTCCACGGATATTCACCCGGCCAGGAACCCCTCGACCGTAGCGATAATCCGCCACCGTGCGATGAACTCGGGAACCACTTTGGCAACTTCGGGGCAGCCCGGAGGGGCATGCAATTTCCACAGAACGGAATTACTGATTCTATCTTCTTGCCGGTAGTGGAGGGAAAGAGAACGTGCGGTCAATGCCCGGTGACGCGGGCCAGCAGCGCCGCCGGATCCCGGGGCGGCCGGTTGCCCCGCCAGGCCACGTGCTGGTCGGGCCGTACGAGGACCAGGTCCCGTTCGTAGAGCTCGCGGGCGGCGGGGTCGCGGACCTTCAGGACGGTGAGCGGGATCCCGCTCTCGGCGGCCGCGGCCTC
This sequence comes from Streptomyces sp. NPDC006544, assembly GCF_040611715.1. Taxonomy (NCBI): domain Bacteria; kingdom Bacillati; phylum Actinomycetota; class Actinomycetes; order Kitasatosporales; family Streptomycetaceae; genus Streptomyces; species Streptomyces sp. NPDC006544. Next base: position 65,539 of record NZ_JBEXOV010000007.1, read on the forward strand.
GAGCCCGGAGGTGTCCTGGTGCAGGGCGCACAGGCTCAGCAGGGTGAATCCCGTCCCCAGCCGGTCGTAGAGGGAGTCGCCCTCGCCCCGGCCGTCGCCCAGCCACAGGTGCGGGGCGCGGCCGCCGGGGACCCCGGACGGGGCGTAGGAGGTGAAGTCGTCGGGCGGCGCCGTGTCCCCGGAGGCGTCGACGATCGGTGACGCGTCGTAACGGGCGCCCAGTTGCACGCCGGTGGTGGCCATCGTGAGGAGTCCGTAGTCGGCGAGCCGCGTGCCGGTCTTCTCCCGGGCGGCCGCCCCCTCGCCGGTGTCGGCTTCCAGGGCCGGCGGCCGCTCGATGGCCCCGAGGCCCACGTTCAGCTCGCGGGCGGCGGCCGTGTTGCGCAGGGCCACGGGCCGGCGTTCGGCCTCGTAGGAGGGCAGCAGTCCGGGGCCCGCCCAGCCCTGGACGGCGGCGGCCAGCTTCCAGGCGAGGTTGGCGGCGTCGTCGACCCCGGTGTTCATGCCGAAGCCGCCGTTGGGCGTGAACAGGTGTGCGGCGTCGCCCGCCAGCCAGATGCGGCCCGCTCCGAAGCGCTCGGCCACCAGGGCCGCGCCGGGGGTCCAGGCGCGGCGGCTGAGGACCTCCACCTCCAGCGGAACCCCGGCGGCCCGGCGGACCAGGTCCGCGACGGCCTCGTCGTCCGTGTCGTCGGGGTCGGCGGAACTGGTCAGCAGGAAGAACTCGTCGGCTCCGTCGAGGGCGATCAGGTTGAGGGCGAGTTCGCTGTTGACGACCCAGTTGCTCCAGGCGGCCCGCTCCCGCAGGAAGCGCTCGCGCAGCCCCGGGACGCGCAGGTGCGCGGCGGTGGCCCGGCGCCCCAGCACGTCCTGGTCGAGGGTCCCCTCACCGGTGTAGGCGATGCCCAGAGAGCGGCGCACGATGCTGTGGCCGCCGTCGCAGCCGACCGCGAACTCGGCGCGCCAGGTGCGGGGTCCGCCGTCCGGCCCCTGCTCGGTGAGGGTGACGTGACCCGGTTCTCCGGTGATGCCGGTGACCCGGTGTCCGTAACGCAGGGTGATGTTCGGCCGGGTCCCGGCCCGTTCCCACAGCAGTCGCTCGACGTACATCTGGTTGGCCCGGTGCATGGGTTCGGGGAGCTGGTCGGTCCGCTCCGAGGCCGCGACGTCCGCGCGCACGGCGTCGGCGCCGGGCCAGGGCAGGGAGGCCAGCAGGTGTCCGCTGTAGCGGGTGAAGAAGGAGATGCCGGCGCTGTGGCCGCCGGGCAGCCCCAGTTCCCGTACCCGTGAGGCGAGCCCGAGGCGGCGGTAGTGCTCCATCGTGCGGGCTCCGTGGGTGCTGCCGCGGGGTTCGGCCGGCACCGATTCCCCGGTGTTGAAGACCACCGACTCCACTCCGTGGCGGTCCAGGAAGAGCGCGAGGAGCAGTCCCACGGGACCGCCTCCCACGATGGCGACCGGTGTACGCGTGGGGCGGTCCATCGAACTGGCCTCCAGCCTGAGAACTCCAAAAGGGGCGCGTGGCATCCTCCGGCACGCTTCTGAAGGATTGATGGAAGGCCTGATAGGGAATTACGCGGATTTCCTCTCCAGAGGATCTTTAGATGCCACCTGGACACTCGTCGAAGGACCGGGCCCGACTTCCCCGAAGCCCTCAGCGGAGTGTGAGGTATTCCATGTTCCTATTCGGCACGCACCGATCGGTGGCGCAACGTCTGCGTCTCACCGCCGACCGGGGACTGGGGGCGGGAAATTTCTTCTGGCACGCCTGGGAGATATCCCGTGACCGGGACCGTCCGCTGCTGTTCCACCCCGACCCGACCCTGCCGGGCTGGGAGGACCGGGAGTGGCGCGGGCTGTCCCTCAACGACATCCGGCTCACCGTCATCCGGTACGCGCACTGGTACCGCGAGCGGGGCGTGACCCCTTCCTCCCACGTCGGCCTGTACACCCGCCACGGGCTCTTCGGCCTGCTGCACCACATCGCCGTCACCAGCCTGGGCGCGGCGGCCGTCCACTGCAATCCGCGCATGGAGTCCCGGACCGCGTCCGAGTACTTCCTGCGCACCGGGGCCACGCTCGTCGTGGGCGACGGCGATCTCCTCAAGGACCTCACGTCGGCCTGGCAGGCCTCGGGCGCGAGCGCCCCGGAGCTGCACGACATCCACGCCCTCGACACGGACGCCGTGCGACCGCCCGCGCCGATGACCTCGTACCCGCACCGGCACGACGCCGACGACCTCGTGATGATCTCCCACTCCTCCGGGACGACGGGCCGTCCCAAGGCCCCGGTCTTCCACCACCGGTCGTTCTTCATCGGCAAGCGCGAACGGCTGTGGACCTTCCCCTCGCTGCGCAGCGACCGGCTGCTCACGGCGCTGCCGCACAGCCACTCGGCCGGCATCAGCTACCTGTCCATGGCCCTGCTGCTCGGCATCCCCACCCTCGTCCTGGACGGCGCCGACGGCGACCGGGTGACCCGGGCGGTCAACGGGTTCAAGCCCACGATCGTGCTGGGGTTCCCCCTCACCCTCGCCGAGATCGATCCCGCGGCCGTCCGTCCGGAGGCCGCGCGGCGCGTGCGCACCTGGAACGGCATGGGCGACGCCTCGCACGAGCGGCACATCCGTCCGCTCGTCGCCCTCGGCGGACCCGCCACCGGATCGGTCTACCTCGACGGCCTCGGCTCCTCCGAGATGGGCATGGTGCTCTTCAAGGCGGCCCACACGGCCCGGAGCACGCACTACGGACGGTTCATCGGCACTCCGGCGAAGGTGGTCCGCAAGGCCGCGGTGCTCGGCCCGGACGGGCGCGAACTGTCCCCCGGGCAGGCCGGCATGCTCGGCGTCCGGACCCCGAGCGTCACCCCCGGCTACTGGGACGACCCGGCGCTGAACAAGGAGTCGCTGCTGGGCGGCTACTTCCTCACCGGTGACATCGTCCGCAAGGACACCGAGGGCAACTGGTACCACCTGGACCGCACCCCCGACGTCATCAAGGCGTCGGCCGGGGACGTGTACAGCCTGCCCCTCGAAGAGGTCGTCCTGAACTCCACCCGGGCCCTGGACACCGCGGTGGTCGCGGTGTCCGACCCGCAGCTGCCGGGCTCGTACTGCCCCGCGGCGGTCGTCTACTACGCCGACGGGGTGGACCGCAGCGCCGCCGACCTGCTCTCCGTCTGCAACGCGGCGCTGGAGGCGGCGGGGCTGGCACGGCTCAACGCGCTGATCCTCGTCTCCGCGCGCGAGGACCTGCCGGTCGGGGTGACCGGCAAGGTCCTCAAGCGCGTCCTGCGCGAGCGCCACCACGACGTGCTGAGCCGGCCGGCCACGAAGACCGTCGCCACGTCCGCGGACGGGTCGCCTCACCGGGCCGCCGACCGGACCACCGCCCAGACCACGACCGCCGACCGGACCGGCGGCCCGTCCGCCGGCCCGACCGCCGGCCCGACCGCCGGCCCGACCGGCGGCCGCCCGGCCGACCAGTCCGCCGCCTGATCCCCCGTCAGCCCGCTGACCGACAAAGGACCGATCATGCCCGACCAGAAAGCAGTGCGCCGGGTCGTCGACATCATCACCGGGACGTGGCAGTCCCAGGCCCTCTACGCGGCGGTCGCCTTCGGCCTCGCCGACCACGTCGCGGCCGGGTGCGTCACGGACGAGGCGCTCGCCGCCCGTACGCAGGCCAGCCCCGACGGCATCCGCCGGCTGATGCGGCTGCTGACGGCGATGGACGTCTTCGAGTACACCGGCGAGAACAGCGCCGATCCAGCGGGGAGCTACCGGCTGACCGCGGCCGGGGAGCTGCTGCGCGCGGACTCCCCCCGATCGATGCGGGACATGGTCCGCATCTACGGCGAGGAGTTCCACCGGGCCTGGGGCGCGGTGGAACCGGCCGTGCGTACCGGTACCTCGGGATTCCAGCACGCCTTCGGCAAGACGCTGCACGAGTACCTGCGCGATCCCGCGGCGGGTGCGAAGTTCCAGCGGGCGATGAACGCGGGGAACGTCTTCTTCTCGGACGTGCTCGAGGCGTTCGACTTCACCGGCCGCCGCACGGTGGTCGACGTGGCCGGCGGCAGCGGCATGCTGCTGGGCACGATCCTGCGGGCCCACCCGGAGCTGCGCGGCATCCTCTTCGACCAGCCGCACATGGTGCCCGTCGCGCGGGCCCACCTCGACGAGGCCGTCGGCCCGGACCGCTACGAGGCGAGGGCGGGCGACGTCTTCGAGGGCGTGCCCGGGGGCGCGGACGTCTACCTGCTCTCCCGTGTCCTCCAGGACTGGGACGACCGCCGGTGCACGACCCTGCTGTCCCACATCCGCGCCGCCCTGCCCGCATCGGGCCGGCTGCTGATCCTCGAGCGGGTCATCCCCGACCACGGGGAGACCCTGCTGCCGCTCCTGTACGACCTTCACCTGCTCATGGCCGCGGGCGGCCGCGAGCGCGACCTCGCCGGATACCGCTCCGTCCTCGCCTCGGCGGGGCTGCGGCTGGAGTCCGTCCACGCCCTCTCCCTCGAGACCAGCCTGCTGGTCGCGGCCGTCGCGTGAGTACGCGCGCACCCGCCCCTTCCACCCGAATCGGAGTGTCCGGATGAGCCGCGGGGAACTCACGGTCTGCATTGTCGGTGCCGGGCCGCGCGGCCTGTCGGTGCTGGAGCGCATCTGCGCCCACGAGCGCACGTCCCCGTCCGGTTCCGCGCTCACCGTGCACGTGGTCGATCCCTACCGGGCCGGTCCGGGCAAGGTCTGGCGCACCGCGCAGTCGCGGCAGCTGCTGATGAACACGGTGGCCTCGCAGGTGACCGTGTACACCGACGACAGCGTGGAGATGAAGGGACCGGTCGAGGACGGGCCGAGCCTGTACGAGTGGTCCTCGGCGCTCGCCCGCTCCCGGGGCGGGACGGCCGGATCCCCCGCCGGAACCGAAACCCACGACGGTGACGGCGACGGCGACAGACACGGCGAGGGCGGCGGATCCGACGCCTCCGACGCCGAGTTACTGGCCGAGGCGCGCCGCCTCGGTCCCGACTCCTATCCCAGCCGCGCCCTCTACGGCCGCTACCTCGAGGAGACCTTCGACCGCGTGGTGGCGGGCGCGCCGAGGCACGTCTCCATCCATGTGCACCGGACGCTGGCCGTCTCCCTGGACGACGCGGCTCCCGGCGACGGCCCCGCTCCCGCGGGCCCGGGCGGCCCCGCGTCCGGTCGGCCCCAGACCCTGCGGCTGGCCGACGGGACCCTGCTGACCGGCCTCGACGCCGTGGTGCTCGCCCAGGGCCACGTAGCGGCCAAGCCCACGGCGGACGAGGCCCGGACCTCCGAGGAGGCGCGGTCCGGCGGGCTGACGTACGTCCTGCCGGCCAATCCGGCCGACGCGCGGCTCCCGGACCCGGCTCCGGGAGAGCCCGTGCTGCTGCGGGGCCTGGGCCTCAACTTCTTCGACCACATGGCCCTGCTCACCGTAGGCCGGGGCGGCCGCTTCGAACGGGCCGGGGACGCGCTGCGCTACGTCCCGTCCGGGCGCGAGCCGACGCTCTACGCGGGATCCCGGCGCGGGATCCCGTACCACGCGCGCGGGGAGAACGAGAAGGGCGCGCACGGGCGTTACCTGCCCCGGCTGCTCACCCCCGCCCTGATCGCGGAGCTGGCCGACCGCGCCGTGGACGGCGATCGGGTGCACTTCGGCACCGACGTGTGGCCGCTGGTCGCCAAGGAGGTGGAGAGCGTCTACTACGGGACGCTGCTGACCGCCGCCGGGCGCGACGACGAGCGCGCGGCCCTCGTCGACCGCTACCTCACGGTGTCGGCGGGCGAGGAGGAGCAGAAGCTGCTCGAGGAGTACGGCATCGCGGCCGCCGACCACTGGAACTGGGAGGACATCTCCCTGCCCTACGGGCGGCGGGTGTTCGCCGACCGCGGCGAGTTCCACGCCTGGCTGCTCGAGCACCTGGCCGCGGACGTGCGCGAGGCGCGCGCCGGCAACGTCAGCGGCCCGCTGAAGTCCGCCCTGGACGTGCTGCGCGACCTGCGCAACGAGATCCGGCTGGTGGTGGACCACGGCCGCCTGGAGGGCAACTCCTACCGGGACGAACTGCAGGGCTGGTACACCCCGCTCAACGCCTTCCTCTCGATCGGGCCGCCGGCCTCGCGCATCGAGGAGCTCATCGCCCTCGTGGAGGCCGGGACCGTACGGCTCGTCGGCCCGGGCATGCGGGTGCGGGTCGCCGTCGACGCCGCGGGGGACGCGGTGTTCGAGGCCACCTCCGACCGGGTGGGCGGGGCGCCCGTGCACGCCCGGATCCTGGTCGAGGCGCGGCTCCCGGAGCCGGACGTGCGGCGCACCGAGGATCCGCTGCTGGCGCACCTCCTGGCGACCGGTCAGATCAGCCCGTACCGCATCGCGGGCACCTGCGGTTCGCACTACGAGACGGGCGGGGTGTCCGTCACCGAGCGCCCCAACCGGGTGGTGGACGCGGACGGGCGCGCCCATCCGCGCCGGTTCGCCTACGGGATCCCCACCGAGGCCGTGCACTGGGTGACGGCGGCGGGCATCAGGCCCGGGGTCAACTCGGTGATCCTGGGCGACTCCGACGCGATCGCCCTGGCGGTACTGGAACTGCTCCCCACCGGCGACCGCGACCACGGCGGCCCCGGCGGTGCCGGCCTCGACGCGGGGGACCTCGACGACGTGGACCTCGACGGCGCCGGTCTCGACGGCGCCGGTTTCTCGGGGGCGTCGCGATGACGGCGGCCGGACGCGCCGCCGCCGACGCCGACGCCGACTGCGGGCTCCTCTCTCCCGTCCGCGCCGGCACCCCGGTGGAGGCCGCCGTCACCGACGGGGCCTGGCTCCAGGCCATGCTCGACGCGGAGGCCGCGCTGGCCCGCGCGCAGGCGAAGCTGGGCACCCTCCCCGCGTCCGCGGCGAAGGCGATCTCGGCGGCCGCCGATGCCGCGGCCTTCGACGTCCGGGCCCTGGCGCTCGCCTCCCGCGAGACGGCCAACCCCGTGGTGGGGCTCGTGCGGGAACTCGGGCTGCGGGTGGCACGGATCGACCCGGCGGCGGCCGAGTACGTGCACCGCGGTTCCACCAGCCAGGACATCTTCGACACCGCGGCCATGCTGGTCGCCCTGCGGTCCCTGCGCCTGATCCGGGCCGACCTGCGCCGGACGGCCGGGGCCCTGGCCGCCCTGGCCGCGCGGCACCGGGACACCGCGATGGCCGGCCGGACCCTGGCGCTGCACGCCGTGCCGACCACCTTCGGGCTCAAGGCCGCCGGATGGCGGGAGCTGGTGCTGCGGGCCGACGAGCGGCTGGCCGCGCTGGAGGACACCCTGCCCGTCTCGCTCGGCGGGGCCGCCGGAACGCTCGCCGGGTACGTGGAGTACGCGGCCCTGGAACACCCGGAACCGGGCGAACCCGGTGCCGGCACTGGCACTGGCACCGGCACCGGCACCGGCACCGAAAGCGGCACCTCTCCCGACACCTACGCCGAGCGCCTGGTCGACGCCTTCGCCGAGGAGACCGGACTGGCGCGCCCCGGACTGCCGTGGCACGCCCTGCGCTTCCCCCTCGCCGACCTCGCGGCCGCCCTCGCCTTCACGACCGGAGCCCTCGGCAAGATCGCGGTCGACGTGCAGTCCCTGGCCCGGACGGAGGTCGGGGAGGTCGGCGAACCGGCCGTGGCCGGCCGCGGCGGTTCCTCCGCCATGCCGCACAAGCGCAACCCCGTGCTCGCCACCCTGATCCGGTCCGCCGCCCTCCAGGTCCCGGCCCTCGCGGGTGCGCTGACGCAGTGCCTGGTCACCGAGGACGAACGCTCCGCCGGGGTCTGGCACGCCGAATGGTCCCTGCTGCGCGAGTGCCTGCGGCTCGCCGGCGGCGCCGCGCACACCGCCGTGGAACTCGCCGGGGGACTGGTCGTCAGGCCGGACCGGATGCGCGACAACCTCCGGCTCACCGGCGGCCAGGTCGTCTCCGAGCGGGTCGCGGTGGCGCTGTCGCCGCTGCTGGGCCGGGCCCGCGCCCGGCACCTGCTCACGGAGGCCTCGCTGACCGCCGACCGCGACGGCAGCTCGCTGCACTCCGTGCTCGCCGCCCTCCCGGAGGTCCGGGACCACCTCGGCGACGCGGAGCTGGCCGCGCTGTTCGATCCGGCCGGATACACCGGCGCCGCCGGGCTCCTCGTCGACCGGGCCCTCGGCCCGCATGCCCATCCGCACGCCCGCACCCTCACCCAGGAGTGACATGTCCCGCCGTCTGTTCACCTCGGAGTCCGTGACCGAAGGTCACCCCGACAAGATCGCCGACCAGATCAGCGACACCATCCTCGACGCGCTCCTCACCCAGGACCCCACGTCGCGCGTGGCCGTGGAGACCCTGATCACCACCGGTCTCGTCCACATCGCCGGCGAGGTGACGACGAAGGCGTACGCGCCCATCGCCCAGCTCGTCCGCGAGGCGATCCTCGCCATCGGCTACGACTCGTCCGCCAAGGGCTTCGACGGCGCCTCCTGTGGCGTGTCGGTGTCCATCGGCGCACAGTCCCCCGACATCGCGCAGGGCGTGGACACCGCGTACGAGAAGCGGGTCGAAGGCGCCGCCGCAGGTGAGGAAGGGGACGAGCTCGACCGGCAGGGCGCGGGCGACCAGGGCCTGATGTTCGGCTACGCGACCGACGAGACCCCCGAGCTGATGCCGCTGCCGATTCACATCGCGCACCGCCTCTCGCGCCGCCTGACCGAGGTCCGCAAGGACGGCACCGTCCCCTACCTGCGCCCCGACGGCAAGACCCAGGTCACCATCGAGTACGACGGCGACAAGCCCGTCCGCCTCGACACCGTCGTCGTCTCCACCCAGCACGCCGCCGACATCGACCTCGACGCGCTCCTGACCCCCGACATCCGGCGCAGCGTGGTCGAGCACGTCCTGGCACAGCTCGCGGCCGAGGGCATCAAGCTGGAGACCGAGGGCTACCGCCTCCTCGTGAACCCGACCGGGCGCTTCGAGATCGGCGGCCCGATGGGCGACGCCGGCCTCACCGGCCGCAAGATCATCATCGACACCTACGGCGGCATGGCCCGCCACGGCGGCGGCGCCTTCTCCGGCAAGGACCCCTCCAAGGTCGACCGCTCCGCCGCCTACGCCATGCGCTGGGTCGCGAAAAACGTCGTCGCCGCCGGCCTCGCCTCACGCTGCGAGGTCCAGGTCGCCTACGCCATCGGCAAGGCCGAACCCGTAGGCCTCTTCGTCGAAACCTTCGGCACCCACAAGGTGGACGTGCAGAAGATCGAGGACGCGATCGGCCAGGTCTTCGACCTCCGCCCCGCCGCCATCATCCGCGACCTCGACCTCCTCCGCCCGATCTACGCCCAGACCGCCGCCTACGGCCACTTCGGCCGCGAACTCCCCGACTTCACCTGGGAACGCACCGACCGCGTCGACGCCCTGCGCGCCACCGCCGGTCTCTAGGGCCGGGAAGGTCCGCCTCAGCACCAGCGCCGTGTCCGTCCCCCTCAAGGAGAATTCCGTGCGCATCGCCGTCACCGGTTCGATCGCCGTCGACCACCTGATGGTCTACCCCGGGCGGTTCGCCGACCAACTGATCCCCGGCCAACTGGACCGGGTGTCCCTGTCGTTCCTCGCCGACGAGCTGGAGATCCGGCGCGGCGGCGTGGCCGCCAACATCGCCCTGGGCCTGGGCCGGCTCGGCGTCCGGCCGCTGCTGGCCGGGGCGGTGGGCGCGGACTTCGCGGACTACCGCGCATGGCTGCACGCACACGACGTGGACACCACCCTGGTCCTGGTCAGCTCCACCCTGCACACGGCGCGGTTCGTGTGCACCACGGACGCCGACCAGAACCAGATCGCCACGTTCTACGCCGGAGCGATGTCCGCCGCCCGCGACATCTCCCTGGCCCCCGCCACCGCGGACGGCCCGCTGGACCTCGTGGTCGTCGCTCCGAACGATCCCGCGGCGATGCTCCGGCACACCGAGGAGTGCCGGGCCCTCGGCATCCCCTTCGCCGCGGACCCCTCGCAGCAGCTCGCCCGCCTCACGGGCGAGGAGGCCCGGCAGCTCGTGGACGGGGCCCGGTTCCTGTTCACCAACGAGTACGAGGCCGCACTGCTCCAGCAGCTCACCGGCTGGAGCGAGGAGGAGGTCCTCGGCCGGGTCGGCAGCTGGATCACCACCCTCGGTTCGCACGGCGCGCGGATCGCCCGCTCCGGCGGCGCCCCGCTGCTGGTCCCCGCCGTCCCCGCGGCGGCCATCGCCGACCCCACCGGAGCCGGCGACGCCTTCCGCTCGGGGTTCCTGGCGGGCGTGGCCTGGGGCTGGAGCTTCGAGCGCGCCGCGCAGCTGGGCTGCGCGCTCGCCACGGTGGTCCTGGAGTCGGTGGGCACCCAGGAGTACAAGCTCTCGGCGGCCGACCTGGTCCTGCGGGTCGAGCACGCCTACGGCACGGACGCTGCCCGGGACGTGGAGCGGCAGCTGCGCGGGTCCGGGGCATGAGCGCCACGGGAGCCACGGCGACGGTGCTCCGGACGCGCGATCCGGGCGGCGAGCCGCTCCGTTCCGCCGTCTCCCCCGGCGTGCGCGAACTCCTCGCCCAGGGGCGCAAGAGCTTCTCCTTCGAGTTCTTCCCGCCGAAGACGGCGGCCGGAGAGCGGACGCTGTGGGCGGCCGTCCGCCGCATCGAGCCGCTCGCGCCCTCGTTCGTCTCGGTGACCTACGGGGCCGGCGGCTCCTCCCGCGACCGCACGGTGGAGGTGACCCAGCGGATCGCCGCCGAGACGACCCTGCGGCCCGTCGCCCACCTCACCGCCGTCGGACACTCGGTGGCCGAACTGCGCCACATCATCGGCCGGTACGCGGACGCCGGGATCCGGGACGTCCTCGCCCTGCGCGGGGACCCGCCGGGGGATCCCAGGGGGGAGTGGACACCTCACCCCCAGGGGCTGCGCCATGCCAGTGAACTCGTAGAACTCATAAGGCAGTTGGGCGACTTCACGGTCGGGGTGGCGGCCTTCCCGGAGTGCCACCCGCGGTCGCCGTCCTGGACCGAGGACCTGCGGCACTTCGCCGCGAAGTGCGCGGCCGGGGCCGACTACGCCATCACGCAGATGTTCTTCCACGTGGAGGACTACCTGCGGCTGCGCGACCGGCTCGCCGCCATGGGCTGCCTGACGCCGATCATCCCCGAGATCATGCCGGCGACCGACTTCCGGCAGATCCGCCGCTTCGCCGAGCTCAGCGACGCCCGCTTCCCCGCCGGGCTCGCCGCCCGGCTGGAGGCGGCCGCGGACAGCCCGGCGGACGGCCACCGGATCGGCGTGGAGTACGCGACGGCCATGGCCGAACGGCTCCTCGCCGAGGGCGCTCCCGGCCTGCACTACATCACTCTCAACCAGTCCCCCGCGACGCTCGAGATCCACCGGAACCTCGACGTGGCGCCGGTCGTCCCGGAGCCGACGGCGTAAGCGGTCGCGGAGCGGAGCGATGCGCGCGGCCACCGGGAACCACCCGGCGGCCGCGCGAAGAGGGGCGACAGATCGCGGGGGAGAGATCCGGCGCCCCTGTCTTCGGGGCGGGGTCAGGCGGCGGTCTCCTCGAGCTCGAGGAGGTACCGCTTGGCCTCGGCCCCGCCGGCGTATCCGGCGAGGCCGCCGGTGGAGGCGACGATGCGGTGGCAGGGCAGGACGACGCACAGCGGGTTCGCGCCCAGCGCGGTACCGACCGCTCGGGCGGCCCGGGGACGGGACAGGGCCCCGGCCAGCTCCGCGTAGGTCGCGGTGCGGCCGTAGGGCACGAACGCGTCCAGTGCCAGGACGGTCTGCCGGCTGAACGGTGTCGCCAGGACCAGGTCGACGGGCAGCGTGAACGCGCGCCGCGCGCCCGCGATGTACTCGTCGATCTGGGCGCGGGCGTCCGCGAACAGCGCGGACTGCTCCGGGGTGTGCTCCCCGTCCGGTGTCCGGCCCAGCCCGGCGCGGGCGATCCGCAGGTCCACCACGTCGGGGTCCTGGAATCCGCAGTACACCAGCGCGTGGTCGGTGGCGGCGAGGCGGAGCTCGCCGATCGCCGTCGCGTGGGTGGTCCGCGCGACGCTCGGTGCGGTGGCGCCGGCGGTGGCGCCGGTGCTGGCGGTACTGGACATGGGACTCCTCGGGCGCGTTCGTGCTCAGGCCGGCAGCGGCCGGCAGCTCTTGCAGGCTCGGTATCCCGCCCGCCGGGCGTCCCGCGCGGTGGCGAACGGCACCCGGTGGGTCGGGGTGATGCGGCGGGCGTGGGCGCAGGTGGGGTGGCAGTAGATGCGGGTGGTGTCGCTGCCGAGGAACACCGAGCCGCTGCGCGACCACTGGTCCACCTCGGCCCTGTCGATGCCCTCCGCGTCGCGCAGGGCGTCCCCGGTGGCCGGGAGGTACCCGGCGTCGCAGGGCGACCCGTTCTCGTACGTGACCCGGTGGCACGGCACGAGTACCGTGAACGGGTTGCGGGCGAGGGTGCCGGCGACGGCCGCGATCTCGCGCGAATCCGGCAGCCCGGCCTCCCGGAGGATCCAGGAGAGCGGGCGCAGCTGGCCGTGCGGGACCGCCCGTACGGCCCGGAGCACGGCGGCGTCGGACGGGTCCACCGCGTCCAGGTCCAGGGGCAGGCTCCTGGCCCGGCCGGTGCGCAGGGCGCCCACCAGCCCGGGGAAGGGCTTGCGGGCGGCGATCGCGGACCGGCCGGTCCGGGCACGGTGCAGTTCCTCGAAACGCTCGGCCGTCAGGCCGGCGCCGCCCAGCGCGGATCCGCTGACGGCCTCCGCCGTGAACGCCACGAACAGTGGTCCCGCCGGGGTGTCCAGCCGGACGTAGGTGTCGTAGCGCTCGCGCGGGATGCCCACGCGCTGCAGGACCCTCAGTGCGAAGTCCACGGGAACCGGCGGGGTGCCCAGCTCTTGTCCGGGGTCGTCCGCCAGTGGTGGCGCGGATGACCCCTCATGATCGTTTCCGCTCACGTAGCCACCTCCTTCAGTTCCTCCTCCGGCGCCAGCAGCCGGCGCAGGTCTCCCATCCCGCGCGATACCTGGGCCTTGGCCGTGCCCACGGGGCATCCCTGCACTTGGGCCACCTCCGCGTAGCTCATTCCGACCACGTGCCTCAGTACCACCGGTATCCGGTAGTACTCCGGCAGCTCCGACAGGGCCGCGACCAGGCGGCCGCGGTCGTCGGAGTTGACGGCGCGCTCGACCGGTCCGGGACCGGTGTCCGCCCAGTTGTCCTGCGCATCGTCGATGCGCAGGGCCGAGACCGGCCGCCGCATGCTGCTGCGTACATGATTGCGCCATACGTTCGCCGCGATCGTCATGAGCCAGGCGCGCGGGCGCAGCTCCCGGCGTCGGGCCGGGGAGTACGTCTGCAGCGCCGTGTAGGCGCGCAGGAACGTGTCCTGCCCCAGATCGTCCGCTTCCGCGGCTGATCCGGAGACGCGCTGCAGGAACGCGTGCACGCCCTTGGCGTGGATCCGGACCAGTTCCGTGAAACCGTCGTCCAGATCCGTCGCCAACAGCTCCGTTAACTGCTCGGCCACCTTGTCCATCATTAAGGAAACACCGTCCCCGGAAAAAGGGTTGCTGGTTGCTGCGGAGGGCCGGGGCGCGGCGACGCCGCCCGGTGCCGGCTCATGTGGCGTGCAGCGCCCCTGCCTGCACGCGGAGCACGGGATCGTCGGCGTCGATCGCCTCGTACAGGCGCCGCAGGCGCGGCACCGGTTCGATGCCGAAGGAATCGCCCAGCCGGCAGCGGAGCCGTTGGAACACACCGAGGGCCTCGGGCCGCAGACCGGACCGGTGGAGGGCGAGCATGTACTGGGCGTGGATGTTCTCGTGCGTGGGGTGCTGGTCGGACAGTCCGGCCAGTTCGGTGAGCAGTTCCCGGTGCCGGCCGAGCTGGAGGTCCACCTCGACCCGCCATTCCCGTACGCCCCTGCGGGCCTCTTCCAGCTCCACGACGTGCGCGGAGGTGACGGGACCGGCCGGTACGTCGGCCAGCGCGGGGCCGCGCCACTGGTCGAGGGCCTCTCCGAGCAGGCGCGAGGCCCGCGCCGGGTCTCCGACGGCGCAGGCCTCGCGGCCGCGCCGGGCGAGGTCCTCGAACCGGAGCCGGTCGCTGGCCCGCGGCGCCGCCACCCCGAGCTGGTAGCTCTGGTTGCGGGTGACCAGGGCGCAGCTGCGGTCGGTGGCGCCGCCGCGCAGGATCTGCCGGATGTAGAGCACGTAGGTCTGCAGGGTGGACAGGGCGGTCTTGGGCGGGTGGGAGCCCCACAGTTCCGTGATGCATTCGCCCGCGCGGACCATCTGGTTGGCGTTGAGCATGAGCAGGGCGAGCAGCTGGCGCGGTTTGGGGGCGCTCGGGGTGCGGTCCTCGCCGTCGACGAAGAGGGAGAGCGGGCCGAGCACGCCGATGCGCACGCCGGGCGGGGTGCCGTCCGGCTCGACGGGTTTGCCGGTGGGAGCGGGACGGGACGGGGACGTGCTCATACGAGGTCCTGCTCGTACTCGCTGATGTTCTTGACGATCAGCCCGCGCAGGACGACCCGCCAGATCCGCGCGAGCTGCTCTCCGGGGCCGGGCCCGACGGTGTCCGTGATGTCCTTCGCCCCGCAGGCCCGGACCTGTATCTCGGCGCCGGCCACGAGGTGGGCCGCCAGGGCGGCGAGGGCGTCGGGGTCGCTTCCGTGGCGCAGGCCGCATTCGTCCTGGGCCTGGTGGAAGAGGTCGCGCAGGACGGGCAGCCAGTCGGCGGACCAGGGGGCGACGGAGGGCGGGCATTCGCGGGCCAGCCGGGCCGCGGCGCGTACTTCGACGTTGTCCTCCAGTAATCGGGCCAGTGTCAGCGTCAGTGCCACTCCGGTCGCCAGGGCGGGCCGCGGGCGGGAGACGACCCCCGCGACGGCTTCCCGGACGACGGCGCGGCCCTGCTGCTGCACGGCTTCGGCGAGTGCCTGCTTGGTGGGGAAGTGGAAGGTCAGCGCTCCCATGGAGATGCCGGCCAGCCGGTTGATCTGGGTGAGCGTCGTTCCCTCGTAGCCGGAGCGGTCGAACTCGGTGGACGCCGCGTGCACGAGGAGCGAGCGGGTACGCACGGCTCTCTGCTGTTGCGCCATGGACGTTCTCCCATCGGGTCGGGGAGCGGGGGGCCACGGCCGGAGGGCCGCTGGAGCACCTTGCGACCTCCCTCGCGGAGGGCACAACGCCGACTTGCCAAAGCCGTCACGCGGAGGGCGGTCACTCCACTCTAGAACATAGAGAGCGTTCGCTATGCTCTTTGGGCCTACCTAACGTCAGGGATGAGCAGCAGGGGGAGCGGGCATGACCGCGTACCGCACGATGCACTTGCGGGATCCGTTGGACGACACCTCGACCACCACGTTCGGCGCGTTCGCACAGGAGGTGTTCGGGCACCTGCCGCGCCAGGACCAGCGCCGCTGGGCCGAGACCTACCTCAAGGGGCTTCTGGGGACACCGGGCAAGAAGTCGGTGCGCCGCATGGCCTCCGCGGTGTCCGCCGCCCCGACCGCCTCGCAGTCGCTGCACCAGTTCATCAGCGCCAGCCCGTGGCCGTGGGATCCCGCCCGGCGGGCGCTGGCGCGCTGGTCGGGGCAGCGGGCGGCGGTGCGGGCCTGGACGCTGGCGCCGATCGTCGCCCCCAAGCGGGGGCTGCACTCCGTCGGCGTGCACCGGCGCTACGACGCCGCGGCCGGCCGGGTCATCAACTGCCAGGTGGGGATCGGCCTGCACCTGTCCACGTGTTGCGGCGACGTCCCCGTGGACTGGCGGCTCCATCTGCCGGAGACCTGGTGCGCCGATCCCGAGCTGCGCCAGCGCGCCCGCATACCCGACTCCGGCGACCCCCGGCCGCTGTGGGAGCTGGGTCTGGAGATGGTCGACACGCTGGCCGCGCAGTCCGCCGCCACGCCTCCGCCGGTGGTCGCGGACGGCAGGGAGCTGGGCGACGCCGTGGCCCTGGCGAACGGACTGAGCACCCGCTGTTGCAAGTTCCTCGTCTCCGTGCCGGGCAACCTCACCCTGCACGCCGGCCCGCATCCGGGCAGCCGGCCGCTGCGTCTGGACACCCCGGCCCGGCTGCACGCCCCCCGGTCCCCCCGGGCCCTGTGGACCCTGTCCGGGCCGGTCCACCTGCCGGGTGCGCACCACACGATGCGGCTGCTGGCCAAGTGGCATCCCGCGCGCACCCGGCCCGCCCGGATCTGGATGACGAACCTCGTGCACGCGGGCCTGGACGACCTGCTCGCCCTCGTCGGCACGCAGGCCGGCACGAAGGCCACCATGCAGTCCTTACGGGAGGACTTCGGCCTCCTGGACTTCGAGGGCAGGTCCTTCCCCGGCTGGCACCGTCACACCACGCTGGTCTCGGCGGCGTACGGCTGGCACCGGCTGTCGGGGGCCTCGGGCCACGCCCACGGCCGGGACGGCCGGGAGCCCCGCGCGGCGGCCGCGCCGCCGAGCGGGTTCCGTCAGGTCAGCTGCTGAGAACGGTGGGACCGGGAGGTCAGCCGACGGCGTCGGTCAGTTCGGTACGGAGCCTGAGCCGGGCCCGCGCCTGCGGGGTGGCGATGCCGGGAAGCAGGTATCGCCACATGACGAGGATGCGCTCCGGCAGGTCCTCCCTGCCGCTGGAGAGCTCGGACACCAGCTGCGTACCGCTGTACGCGCTGACCAGGAGCAGCGCCAGTTCCGCCTCGTCCACCTCGGGCAGCAGGTCGCCGGCGGCGCGCGCCGCCACGAGCTGCTCGCGGAACTGCTCCGCCCAGTTCACGTACGGGGTCTCGTCCCTTATCCCGAAAGCCCTCTGCTCCACCGCGAGCCGCACCCCGGCGCGCAGCAGCGCGTTGACCCGCAGCTGGTCGGCCAGGTACATCGTGATGTCGACCAGGTGCTGCAACCCGTCGACCCCGCCGGGCAGTTCGAGGTCGTCGGCCTGCTCGTTCATCACGGCGCGCGCGAGCTCTTCCTTCGACGCGAAGTGGAAGTAGATCGCCCCCATGGTCAGCCCGGACTGCTTGGTGATCGCGGTGAGCCGGGACCCGTGGAACCCGTGCTCCTCGAACACCACAGCCGCGGCATGGACGATCGTCGCTCGCGTTCTGGCCGCGCGTTCCATCTTGGACATGGTCAGTAACCTATCTGCTCGAGTCTGCGGATTCTTGGGTACGGCACGGATTTCCGGCCACCCGACCGTACGGTCCCGGCCAAGCCCTGGCGGCCGTCGCGCACGCGTGTGCGCCGCGGGTGCGCCCGGCCTCCGGTGGCCCCGGCCGCCCGCTCCGTCCGAGCCGGCGGCCCTCCTCACCCGGGCCGAACATTCCGGGGATTACCCTCGGAAAACTCGCCCGCATTCTGGATCACGCGCCCGGGGCCCCTGACCTGTACCGGTCCGAAATATGACGGCCCAAGCGTCCCGGCCTCCGTCTCCATATGCCTGCGCGGCGCACCGCATTCCCCCCCTCGACAACAAAAAGAGCGTCCTCTATCTTGAAGCCGCCGACACACCCTAACCGGGAAGCGGCCATGGAGGACACGACCTCTTCGATGACGAAGGAGATCTTCCCTATGCGTGCCACCACGGACACGAGGAACCTGGAATCCGGCTTACCGCAGGCGGGCGGGGACCTGTCCGGCCAGTCCCTGACCGACCCGTCCCTGTCCGACAGATCCCTGTTCGCATCGCACCCCGAACTCTCCGGGCCGGTCCTGCCCGAGGCCGGGTACCTCCCCGAGACCGGCACCACGGTGCCCCGCCGGTACGTCCACCGGGCCGCCCTGGCCGAGGTGTTCCTGACCGGGATAGCGCCCGTCGGCGCCGACACGTACCTCGTCACCGCGCAGTGGCCGCGGGGTCACAGCCTCTACGGCTCGCGCGGCGGCATGCTCGACCCGATGCTCGCCTGCGAGACCGTGCGCCAGACCGTCCCGCTCCTGTCCCACACCGTCTTCGACGTCCCGTTCGGCCACATGCAGAGCTGGGACCACATATCTTTCGGGCTCGACCCGGACGTCATGACGGCGGGGGTGACGCCCCCCGAGATCGAGCTGCGCGTCCGGTGTCACGACACGGTGCTCCGGGGCTCGCGGCTGATCGCCACCTCCCTCGACATCATGCTCTTCCGTGACGGCGACCTGCTCGGAGCGGCCGGGGCCCGCTTCTCCTGCCACACCCCGGCGATCTACAAGCGCCTGCGCACCGGGCGCGCCGACTCCGATCCGCAGCTCCTGATGAAGGACATGCCCCACCTCCCGCCGGTCGCACCGCCGACGGTGGGCCGGGACCGCGCCGCGGACGTCGTCCTCTCCCCCACCGAGCGGTCCGACACGTGGCTGCTGCGGGTGGACCCGTCCCACCCCATCCTCTTCGACCACCCCGTCGACCACGCCCCCGGCATGCTGCTGCTGGAAGCCGCGCGCCAGGCCGCACAGGCGGCCTCCCCCGCCGGAAACAGCGTGGTCCTGGGCCTGGACTCCGATTTCATCCGCTACGTGGAACTCGACGCACCGTGCCGGATCGAGACCCAGGCGCTGTCGGCCGACGCCCGCGGCCGGGTCCAGGTCCTCATCACCGGCATCCAGAACGGCGCCACCGCCTTCACCGCCTCGGTGACCACGCAGCCGCTGGCCGCGGCCTGAGTCCGGCGGCCGCGCCCCTGCCCGGATCCGGAACCGCGCCCGGCCCGGGACCGGCGCCCGCTCCCGTACCCGCTCCCGCACCCGTGTGTACGCAGAAGGCCGTGCCCGAGGCCGTGCCCGAGGCCCTGCGCGCGACCGCGCCCGCGACCGCGCCCGCCGAACTCCATGTCGGAAAGCCGCCAGCGCGCGGCGCGCTTCCGGGAAATCATCACCTCATGGACCTTTCGTCACTTCCCGCACGCACGGCCGCACCCGGCGGACCCGGTCCACTCGGGCCGCCGGCGCCGGGAGGGACGGGCTCCGGCCCGGCGACGTTCTTCACCACGCTCTCCAGCCCCCTGGGCGAACTGCTCCTGGTGGCCCGGGAGTCGCCCGGCGCACCCGGCGGCGCGGCCCTGGCCTCGCTGACGATGGCCGGCGGGCGCGGAGTCCCGGGCCCCCGGCCCGGGTGGCGCCGGGAGCCGGCCGCCTTTGCCGAGGCGCTCCGGCAGCTGCGCGCGTACTTCGCGGGGCGGCTCACCCGGTTCGAGCTGGAGTACGTCACGGAGGGCACCTCCTTCCAGCGCCGCGTGTGGGAGGCCCTGGACACGATCCCGTACGGCACGACCACCACCTACGGGGAACTGGCCGGCCGGCTCGGGATCCCCCGCGGCGAGGTACGGGCGCTGGGCGGCGCCGTCGGCGCCAACCCCCTGCTGCTCGTGCGGCCCTGCCACCGGGTCATCGGGGCGGACGGCGCCATGCGCGGCTACGCGGGCGGGGTCGAGCGCAAGGTCGCGCTGCTCACCCACGAGGGGGCCCTACTGCCCCTGTTCACCTGACCGACGACGAGAGACACCTCATGACGACCACCCGGACAGAGCCCCAGGCAGCACCGGCCTGGGCACGCGAACGGGCCGGGGCGGCAGACTGGTCCGCGCTCGCCTCCGAACTCGACGCCTACGGCTGCGCGCCGACACCCCCGCTGCTCACCCCGGCCGAGTGCGGTGAGCTCATCGCCCTGTACGAGGACGCCGAGCGGTTCCGCACCACCGTGGACATGGCCCGCCACCGCTTCGGATCGGGCGAGTACCGCTACTTCACCCACGACCTGCCCGAGCCCGTCGCGGCGCTGCGTGCCGCGCTCTACCCGCACCTGGTGGTCATCGCCCGCGTCTGGGCCGAGCGGCTCGGCAGGCCCGCGCCGTGGCCGGACTCGCTCGAGGAGTGGGTCGCGATGTGCCACCGGGCCGGACAGGACCGGTCGGCGCAGATCCTGCTGCGCTACGGGGAGGGCGACTGGAACGCGCTGCACCGGGACGTCTTCGGCGACATGCTCTTCCCGATGCAGGTCGTCATCGGCCTCAACGCGTACGGCACGGACTACACGGGCGGGGAGTTCCTCCTCGTCGAACAGCGGCCGCGCGCACAGTCACGGGGTACCACGACCGCGCTCCCCCAGGGCCACGGGCTGGTGTTCACCACGCGCGACCGCCCGGTGCGCAGCAAGCGGGGCTGGTCGGCGGGGGCGGCGCGGCACGGCGTGAGCACGGTCCGCAGCGGCCGCCGCCACGCGCTGGGCCTGGTGTTCCACGATGCGGCGTAGGCCCGCGGTGCGGGAGAGGAGCACGTCACCGCTGCTCGGGGAGGCGGCCGCGACGGCCGGCGGGGCGGAGTTTCCCGTACCGGCCGCGCACACGGCGGCTGAACTCTCCGCGCTCCTCGGGCTCCTGACCGCGCTTACTCCGCAACCCGATACGGGCGGGACGGACGGGGTGCCTGGGACGGACGGAGCGGGGGGACCGGGCGGGGCGGAGCCGGTGACCGTGGTCGTGGGGCACGGGCGCGACGGGGCCTCGCGCTCCGCCGCCGCCGCGTTCACCGAGGCCTGGCGGGCCCGGGGCGGGCAGGTCCTCGCGGTGGTGGACTGGCCCGAGAGCGCCGCGTCCTGGCTCCGTCCGGCCCGTCGGATGACCGAGCAGAGCCCGGGAGCGTGGGTGGTGACGGGGGCCCTGACGGGCTGGGCGCAGATGAGCCGGCGGCTGCGGCACAGCACGGACTGGGATCCGGCCCGTACGTTCGCGTTCGCCGCGCTGCACGACCCGCGCCTGCGGACCCTGGCGGGGCCGGACGCCGTACGCGGTCTGCGGGGAGCCACCGCGCAGGGCGGGACCTGGGAGTTCGGCGAAGAGGACGACGAGGGGTTCTTCCGGTACGGCGCCGGTTTGCGGGAGATCCCGCGCGGCGGCGGATAGCCCGGCCGGTATCGCCTCTCCTTGCCCCGTATTCACCCCGGAGGGGCCATGATTTCCCGCCGGGCGGATAGCGGATAAATGATTGCCAAGTGTGCCGAAGGCGGTACGAGGGGTGGGATTTCCGGTTGCGAGCCTTCCGGATCCCCCATTCCGCGGGAAATCGATAACACGGATCTTCCCGGGCCGCCGGGGCCCGCGTTCCGCGGCCGGCTCGCTCAGTGGCCGCTCGAGCCGTCCCCGACCGACCGTGGGCGCCCGTCCAAATCTGACGTGATCTGGTCAATCTCCTCGGCCCCCCGGGAAGGGTCCGCCGTCCGGGCCCGCGCGCAGGCCCGCGATGACCATGTGGATCAGGAGGGCGTAGCTCTCGTCCAGGGCTTCGGGTCGGGCGAAGCCGCCTTCGGACTCCAGGGAGGCGAAACCGTGGGCGGCGGCGCGCAGGCACCGGGCCGCGTGGATGGCCGCCGAGTCCTCCAGGCCGTACGCCCGCAGCGTGGCCAGGAGGATGGTGACCAGGCGTTCGCCGGCTTCGGCGGTGCGGGCTCGTGGAGCGTGCAGGAGCGCGGCGTAGCGGTGGGGGTGACGGAGCACGTAGGCGCGCCAGGCCGTCATGAAGGCGCGGATCGCGTCGTCGGCCGAGCGGCCGAGGACGGCCTCGCCGACCTCGTCCGCGATCTCGTTCAGGATCCGCGCCGACAGGAGGTCGCGGAGTTCCGCGAGGTTGCGCACGTGCTTGTACAGGGACGGAGTGGCCACACCCGCCCGGCCCGCGACCGCCGACAGGGTCAGGGCCGCCGGGGTCTCCTCGTCGACGAGGCCCAGGGCCACGTCGACCACCGCTTCCGCGGAGAGGGCGGCCCTAGGCACGATCGGCCTCGCCCTCGGCCAGGAACGACAGGACGGCGGCGGCGGTCTCCGCGGGGAACTGGGCGTGGGCGTAGTGGCCCGCGCCCGCGATCAGTTCGACGCGGCCCAGCCCGGCGGGCATCCCCGCCACGACGGCCTCGCCCTCGGCGCGGGGGTCGGCCCAGTCGCAGTCGAGGGTGCCCTCGATGACCAGGGCCGGGCACGTGATGCCGCCGAGGCGGGCGCCCGCGTCGGTGGGGGCGGACAGGCCCATCTTGGCGACCACGGCCATCCGTCCGGGACGGCGCAGGTCGGCGTCGACGGCGGCCAGGTGCTCGGCGTGTCCGGCGGGGCGGGCGCCCGGGTAGGCATGGTCGAGGTAGCGCTGCCACACGCCGGCGCTGCGCAGCATGCCGGCGCCCATGAGCAGCAGCATGCCCTTGCGGTAGCGGGCGTTGGACCCGAGGGCGCCGAAATCGATCTTCTGCGCGCGGGTGAACGGGCTGATTTCGACGATCGCGCTGACCAGCTCGGGCTCCTGGGCCGCCGCGATGGTGGCGGAGCCACCGGCGAAGGAGTGGCCGACGATGACGGCGGGGCCGCCCAGGTGCCGGATCAGGGCGAGCAGGTCGCCCGCCGTGTCGGTGCGGGTGTACGAGGCCCAGCCGGTGCTCGACTCCCCGTGTCCGCGCAGGTCGGTGGCGGCGACCCGGTACCCGGCGGCGACCAGGAGGGCGGCCGTCTCCCGGAAGGCTCCCCTGTTGTCGCCCATCCCGTGGGCGAGGACGATCAGCGGGCCCTCGCCCGTGACCTCGTAGGCGAGCCGTCCGTCACCGATGCTCAGAAAGTTCGTCATGGCCGGTCCCCCCGAAAGCAGTGGCTAATGCCTGTTGCCTAAAAGCTAATGCCTTTAGCTTCGAGCGTCAACCCCCGCGCCTGCGCGGCGTACGCCGACGCAGTGCCGGTGTACGCCGCGCGGGTGAGGGGGGAGGGGGGCCGCGGGAGGCAGCCCGCGCTCACTTCGGGTCGCGGTTGAACTTCGACGTGGACCAGAAGTAGCCGAGCACGGTCAGGCCCAGGCACCAGCCGACGGCGAGCCATCCGTCGGTGCCGATCTCGGTGCCGAGGAGCAGGCCGCGCAGGGTCTCGATGGCGGGGGTGAAGGGCTGGTACTCGGCGATCGGCTGGAACCAGCCCGGCATCGCGTCGACCGGGACGAAGGCGCTGGACAGGAGCGGCAGCAGGATCATCGGCAGCGCGTTGTTGCTGGCGGCCTCGGCGTTCGGGCTGATCAGGCCCATGCCGACCGCGATCCAGGTGAGGGCGAGGGCGAACAGCACGAGCAGCCCGAACGCGGCCAGCCACTCCAGGGCGGTGGCGTCCGTGGACCGGAACCCGATGGCCACGCCCACGGCTCCGACGAGGACCACACTGGCGATCGCCTGCAGCACGCTGCCGATGACGTGCCCGACGAGCACCGAGCCGCGGTGGATGGCCATCGTGCGGAAGCGGGCGATGATGCCCTCGGACATGTCGGTGGAGACGGACACCGCGGTGCCGATCGTGGTGCTGCCGACGGTCATCAGCAGCAGGCCCGGGACGAGGTAGGCGATGTACGCGGAGCGGTCGCCGCCGCCGATGCCGGCGCTCATCGTGTCGCCGAAGATGTAGACGAAGAGCAGCAGCAGCATGATCGGCGTGAGCAGCAGGTTCAGGGTGAGGGACGGGTAGCGCCGCGCGTGCAGGAGGTTGCGCCGCAGCATCGTGGAGGAGTCGCGGACGGCGAGGGAGAGGGTGCTCATCGGAGGTTCTCCTTGGGCTGGCTGTTCTGGTGGGGGACGTCGGCGCCGCCGGTCAGGGCGAAGAACACGTCGTCGAGGTCGGGGGTGTGCACGGTCAGCTCGTCCGCCTCGATGCCGACGGAGTCGAGCCAGTCGAGGATCGAGCGCAGTTCGCGCTGGCTGCCGTCGCTGGGCAGCTGGAGCGTGAGGGCCTCGTCGTCGCGGGCGGCCTCGCGCAGGGCGGTGGCGGCGGCCCGGTAAGCGGCCGGATCGGCGAAGCGGAGCCGCACGTGCCCGCCGGGAACCAGCCGCTTGAGTTCCTCGGCGGTGCCCTCGGCGGCGATCTTGCCGTCGTTGAGGACGGCGATGCGGTCGGCGAGCTGGTCGGCCTCGTCCAGGTACTGGGTGGTGAGGAAGACGGTGACCCCGCCCGCGACGAGCCGGCGGATGATCTGCCACATGGTGTGGCGGGAGCGGGGGTCGAGGCCGGTGGTGGGCTCGTCGAGGAAGATGATCCGCGGGTCGCCGACCAGGGTCATGGCGATGTCGAGGCGGCGCTTCATACCGCCGGAGTACGTGGAGGCCGGCTTCTTGGCGGCCTCGGTGAGGTCGAAGCGCTCCAGCAGCTCGGCGGCGACACGGCGGCCCTCGCCCTTGGACAGGCGGTGCAGGTCCGCCATCAGGAGCATGTTCTCCTCACCCGTGATCAGGCCGTCGACGGCGGAGAACTGCCCGGTGACACCGATCGCGGCGCGCACCGCCTGCGGGTCGGCGGCCAGGTCGTGGCCGCCGACACGGACCTCCCCGGAGCCGGCGCCGGGAGAGATCAGCGTGGAGAGGATCTTCACGACGGTGGTCTTGCCCGCGCCGTTCGGGCCGAGCAGCGCGAAGACGGTGCCCGCCGGGATGCGCAGGTCGATGCCGTCGAGGACGACCTTGTCACCGTAGGACTTGCGCAGCCCGACGGCGGAGACGGCGGTGGGCGCCTCCCGGTTGTTGCCAGAATTAGACGTGGACATGACAGATGAAGGCATGGGCCCTCCCGGGCGAAGGCTGGAGCGGAGCGGAAGCTGGATTCTCGGGCGCGGAACTCTCGGGCGCGGGACCTCGGATGCGGGACCTTGGAGCGCGGCGATCGGATGCGGGTCCGTCGAATGCGGGTCCGTCAGGCGCGGGTCCGTCAGGCGCGGGCGCGGCGGACGTCGATGTTGCCATAGCGCGTACGGGCGCGGACCTTGACGGTGTCCTCGCTCTCCCCCGGGGCCTCGGAGGCGGTGAGCGCGTTGCGCACCTGGCCCGAGGCCGAGCTGACGTCGAGCCAGGCGGCGGTGCCCTCGCGGATGCCGACCTCGATGGCGCCGTAGGAGGTCTCCAGCTGAAGGGTGCCGCGGGCGGCGTCGGCGACGCGCAGGGTGCCGTGGGCGGTGGTCGCGGTGACGGAGCCCTCGGCGCGCGCGATGTCGATGTCGCCGTTCGCGCCGCTCACCCGCAGGTCGCCGGTCGCGGCGCCGACGGTCGTGGTGCCGTGCGAGTTCTTCAGGACGGCGGAGCCGCCGACGGTGCCGACGCGCAGGCTGCCGGAGCTGGTGGTGATCTCGGCCGCGCCCTCGATCCGGTCGACGGTGATCGAGCCGTGGGAGGCGGTCAGGTGGAGCGGCCCGGTCGTGTCGAAGCGGACGTCACCGGACGAGGTCTTCACGCGGACCTCGCCGAGCCGGCCTTCGCCGAGCACCTGCACCCACGCTCCGGTCATGTCGACGCGCGAACCCGTGGGCAGTCCGACCGTCACGTCGACGGTGCCGGGGCGCCCGAAGGGATTGCGCTGCTTGGGCGTCCTGACGGTCAGGACGCCGCTCGCGTACGTGACTTCGGTCTGATCGGCCGACCGCACGTCCTGGTCCCGCTTCGGGTCGCGGGGCCGCACCTCGACGACCGTGTCGAGGCGGTCGCCCGCGGTGAACTGGATGGAACCGGCGTCCACGTGTGCGGTGGCCGAGATCGGTTCGGGGGTGTCGAAAGAAGGCATGGCTGTCCCGTCCTCTTGGGTCCTTCTGCATGTGCGCGGCGTCCCGGCTGGTGGGACGTGGTGCGGTGAACTCGTTCCGGGGGACTGGCTAGTGCACCCAGCCCGTGAAGCTCTGCCCGACGGTCTTGGCCGTCCCGGAGGTACGGGGGGCGGCGCCGCCCGTGTCGACCGCGGCCGACACGACGCGTACGAGCCAGGCGTTGACCGACAGGCCCTCACCGGCCGCCGCCTCCTCGGCGCGGGCCTTGAGGTGGGCCGGCAGGCGCAGGTTGACGCGGGCGGCGGTGCCGCCCTCGTCGGAGTCGACGGGGACGGGGGCCGGCGCGGGCACCGGTGCGTCCAGCGGCTCGGGGGTCCGGTCCTCGCGCTGGGGCAGTGCCACCACGAACTCCGGGTCGAGCCCGCGCAGTCGCACGTCGACCGAGCCGGGGGCCAGTTCGAGGGTGATCTCGTCCATGGCGGCGGACAGCACGTTGAGCAGGGTCAGGCGGGTCGCCGACTCCAGCGGCGCGGTCAGCCGCTCGGCGAGCTCGCGGGCCGCGTCACCCCCGGCTTCGGCGGCGACCGCGAGCTCGCGGCGGAGGTTGGCGACGTAGGGGGTGAGGTCCATGACTGAAGCATGGCACGGGAGTGGCGCCATGTCGAGCCAAAATGGCGCCACATTGGAAACACATCCGGGGAGAAATATAAAACCGCAGATCAAATGGGGTGTCGTTGGGGTGTCACCGTGGCGCCATCGGGGTCAACATGGCTCCATGGGTGCAGCTGACCCTCCCATCCGGGGCCTGCTCCCTTCCCTATGGCACGAGTGGCGCCACGATGCGCCACACTGGCGCACGATGGCGCGGCACGATGGCGTCACACCTGAACAGCGCTCCTGGGCGCCACCGGCCGGGAGCTCGCCCCGGACGCAGCGGTGCGATCGCCCTGGTCGGCGCGCCGGTGCGCGACGGGGACGGACGGGAGCACGTGGCCACCCTGGCCGTGACCGGCACGGGGGCGCGCGTGGTCTACCGGAAGATGTGGCTGCACGGCTCGGAGTCCGACCGGTTCACCCCCGGCGCGAGGCCCGAGGTGCTCACCGTCGACGGCCGGAGGCTCGGACTGGCCGTCTGCTACGACGCCGCCGTGCCCCGGCACGCGGCGGACACGGCGGCGCTGGGCATGGACGCCTACGTGGCGAGCACCCTCTACGGCGGCGGCCCGGAGTCCGCCGCATGCCGGGACGCCCACGTGCGGGAGCGCGCCGTCACCCACCGCACCTGGGTGGTGCTCGCCACCGCCGCCGGAGCCAGCGGAACGTACGCGGAGACCTCGGGCGGCTCCGGCATCTGGACCCCGACCGGGGACGCCCTCGTCCAGGCGGGCCCGGAGGCGGACCGGGTGGTCACGGCAACCCTGGACTGAAAACAGCCGTGCGGTCCAGCCGGGCGGTCCAACGGGCGGTCCAGACGGGCCGTTCAGACGGGCGATCGCTCGGTCCGGCCGGCCGTGGGGCGTGCCGGGCCCCCCGGGTCCACCGGACCCGCCACGCCGGCCGGGGCCGAAGGGGCCGCCGGGCCGCCGGCCGTCCGGCGTGCGTAGTGGCGGGCCGCCTTCGCGCGGTTCCCGCAGCCCGTGCTCGTGCACCAGCGGCGGGTGCCGTTGCGGCTGACGTCGTGGAAGCGCAGCCCGCAGGACGGATCGGCGCACCTCCGGACGCGGTCGGGGGCGGCGGCGAGGAGCCTGAGGTAGTCGGCGGCCGCGAGATAGCCGAGCAGCCCCGCCGGGTCCGCGATCTCCAGCCGTTCGACGGGTCCGGCCTCGGTGAGCAGCCTGCGCGTGCGGCCGGCTTCGAGGAGCCGGTTGAAGGCGTCGAGGGCGGCCGGACCGGCGGCCGGACGGCCGACCACCCCCGCCAGCACCGAGCGCGCGGCCCGCGCGGCGGCCAGGGTGGCCCGGTCTGCCCGCAGTTCGCCGCGGCCGTAGGACTCGGCGGCCCGGGAGCGGGCCAGCCAGAGCGCGAGCCCGGTGACGGAACACAGCAGGTCGTGGCTGCCGTGGCGGTCGTGCCAACGGGTGTTGAGCAGATCGAGGCTGAACGGCTCGCCGGTCAGCGGTCGCGGGTCGGTCGCGCTCACCGCCGCGGCCCCGCCAGCAGGGCGCGAGAGACGGCCGCGGCCTGGGGCCCCGCGTGAGCCCCGCCCGGGGACCCGGCCTGGGGCCCGGCCTGGGACCTGACCTGGGACCCGGCCTGGGACCCGGCTTGGGACCTGCCCGGGGACCCGGCCTGGGACCCGGCCCCTGCCCCGGACTCAGTCCCAGCCCGAATCCCGGCACCCGCACCGGCACCCGCACCCGCACCCGCCCCGTCGCGGAACGCGCAGTACGGGGCCGAGCCCTCCGCCCGGTAGAGCTCCGCTCCCTGCGCGCCGGCCACGATGCCCGGCAGCGCCAGCCGCCACAGGTGGGTCAGATGCCCGCGCAGCGGTCCGCAGGAGCGGTCCGTACCTCGCTCCTCGGTGCGCAGCCATACGTCCATTCCGATCAGGGAGAACACGAACTGGGACGCGATCTCGAGGGGTTCGGCGGTGCCGTGCAGCGCGGCGGCCAGCTCCGCCCGCACGGGCTCGGTCCAGGAGCCGGTGCCGTCGGGGTAGTGGGGGAACTCCCGGGTGAGCCGGGCGCCCGCGCGCGCGACGGGGTCGTGGCCGAGGCGCCCGGCCACGGCGTGCGTCATGTCGACGGCGGTCTGCACCGGCCGCAGACCGGCCCGCGGTACGCCGTCCAGCGCCGCGGCGGTCGTCCGCCGTGCCTCGCTCCGCACGGCTCTGACCAGGTCGTCCTTGGCCGGGAAGTGGTACATCAGGGCGCCCTTGGTGACTCCCGCGGCGGCGCAGATGACGGCGAGCGAGGCCCCCTCGTAGCCGTACAGGTCGATGGCCTGGGCGGCGCCCTTGATCAGAGCCCGGCGCGTCCGCTCGGCTCTCTCCTGCTGCGCCATGGGCGCTCCTCGTGCATAGGGGGTGGTGACGACGTACGGGTGGTGCGGCCACCGAGCCGCACCACCCGTACGGTCAGGCCGCGTTGCCGGCGGGAACGGCGGCCTGACGGTCCTCGAAGCTCTTGCGGAGCTGGGCGCGGCGGAGCTTGCCGATGCCGGTCTTGGGGATCTCGGAGCGGTCCACGGGCAGCAGGTGGGTGACCTCGACACCGAGGCGCTCGCGGACCCGGCCGCGGATCTGCTCGCCCTGGACCTCGCTGAGGACGCCGGTGCGCGGGCTGAAGAAGACCGCCAGCTCCTCGGGGCCGCCCGGCACGGCGGTGACCAGGGACGCGACGGTGTACGAGGGCTCGATGAAGTCGAGTTCCTCGACGGCGGCCTCGATCTCGTGGCCGTGGTAGGCGACGTCGCCGAGCTGGATGACGTCGTCGGTGCGGCCGGTGACGGTGAGGATGCCGTTCTCCACGTACGCCAGGTCGCCGGTCTTGAACCAGCCGTCCTCGGTGAAGGACTGCCGGTTCTGCACGGGGTTGTCGTAGTACCCCGCGGTGATGGTCGAGCCGATGACCTGGAGGCGGCCGGTGGTGCCCCAGGGCACCAGCTCGCCGTGCTCGTCGACCACGCGGATGCGGGTGCCGGGCTGGGGGCGGCCGACGGGTACGTAGCGGTCGTCGCCCGCGGCGGCCTCGGTGAACTGGCAGTCGGCCACGCCGGCGGTGGTCTCGGACATGCCCCAGCCGGGGAACATGGCGGTGGCGGGCAGCCCGTAGGGGGCCAGCAGGTCCAGGAAGCGGCGTACGACGCCGGAGCGGACGGCCTCGCCCCCGTTCATGATGTAGCGCAGCGGGCTGAGGTCCCAGCCGCGGCCCTCGAAGCGGTTCGCCTGGTCGTTGACGAGCACGAAGGCGAAGTTGGGCGCCCAGGTGGTGTCGGCCCGGTGGGCGGAGACGGCGTCGAGCCAGCGCAGCGGGTCCTCGAGCACCCACTGGATCTTGGCGTGGACCTGGGCGCAGCCGAGGAAGACGTCCCGCGCGTGGAACATGATGAGGCCGCCGATGTGGTCCAGCGGCATCCAGTTGAAGGTGCGGGTGTCCGCGTCGAGCTCGTTCACGCGGGCGGTGGCCGCGCTGCGCGTGAGGACGTTGCGGTGGGTGAGGGTGACGGCCTTGGGGACGCCGGTGCTGCCGGAGGTGAGCAGCAGGACGACCGGGTCGGTGGGGGCGGGCTCGTGCCAGTCGAGGTCCGGCTCCCGGCCGGCGCGCAGGGCCGCCACGTCGCCCAGGTACGCGGCGTCCCAGGCGGGATGGGCGAGGACGGCGGCGGTGATCTCCTGGCCGGTGCCGGTCAGGACGCGGGGGCGGCCGTAGCCGTTCCAGACGCGCTCCAGCAGGCCGGGGCCGTTGACCGGGTCGGCGCTGACGGGCAGCGGGAGGTAGCCGCCGAGGACGCAGGCCCAGAAGGCGGCGACGAGGTCGGTGTCGTCGGCCGCCTGCAGGATGATCTTCTCGCCGGCGGCGGCGCCGGCGGCGCGCAGCCCGGCCAGGATGCCCGAGGCGTCGGCGAGCAGGCCGGCGTAGCTCTGGTGGACCTCGGTGCCGTCGGGGCGGATGTAGGTCACCCCGTGGCCGCCGCTCTGGGCACCGGCGGCGCGGACGAGCGCGGCGCCGAGGTGCGTGACGCCGGTTTCGGGGGCGGGCCCGCCGTCGAGCAGCGATATGCCGGTGCCGGTCATGCCTGGTTCTCCTCTTGCTGAGCGGTGTCGGTGTCGGTCGCGGTGTCGGTGGCCGTCGCGGTGGCCACGATGACGAGGGGGCCGCGGCCGTGGAAGGGGGCGGGCTCCTTGCGGAAACCGCCGTACTCGGCCGTGACGGTCAGCCCCGCGGCGGCCAGCAGTTCGCGTACCTCGGGCCCGGTCAGGACGGCCTGGTCGAAGAAGTTGTCGTACATGGAGACCGTGCCGTCCGCGGCGCGGACCAGCAGGGTCTCCTCGTTGCGCCAGTTCGCCGCGTGCGCGTTGACGGCCTGGCGGGCGAGGCGGGTGATGAGCACCCCGTCGGGGCCTCGGTGGTGGGCGACGGTGTGGGGCTGGAAGGAGTCGACGAAGTTCAGCATGTGGCCGAACTCCAGGACGACCTGTCCGCCCGGGTTGAGCAGTTCGCGCACGGAACGCAGGACGGCCGGGAGCTCGGCGCGCTTGAGGTAGTTGAGCGTCATGAAGAGGCTGTAGACGAGGTCGTAGCGCTCCTCGGTGCGGTAGTCCTCGGCGCGGGTCTCCACGTAGGAGATCCCCTCGTCCCCGGCGGCGCGGGCGTACTCGAGGAACGCGGCGCTCTGGTCCACGCCGGTGCCGCGGTGGCCGCGCTCGCGCAGGGCGCGGAGGTTGGAGCCGGTGCCGCAGCCCAGGTCGAGTACGGTGCCCGCGTCGGGGAGCAGGGACGCGAGGAACTCCGTCTCGGCGTCGAGGTTGCGGAAGTCCTTCCGCATGATCTCGTAGTACTCACCGGGGAATTCGAAGCTCGTGCCGGTCAAATCCGTCATCCTCCTCGGATGTCTGTGCTCGTCGGATGTCTGTGCTCGTCGGTCGCGGGGGCCGCCGTTCGCGGGCGTCCTTCGGTCCCCGGGCGCCCTCCCCCGCGCCGGTCGCGGGCACCCCTTCGGTACCCGTGGCCGCGCGTCCCCCGTCAGGTGCTGACGGGCTCGCGCATGGTGCGGTAGCCGCGGGGGGTGAAGCCGTACCGGTCGCGGAAGAGCCGGCTGAAGTGGGAGGCCTGGTAGAGGCCGGAGCGTTCGCCGATCACGCCGACGGGGAGGTGTTCGAGCCGCGGGTCGCGCAGCTCGGACCGGCAGCGGGCGAGCCGCTCGTCCCGGATCCAGCGGGCGGGGCTGGTCCCGTGGTCCTGGAAGATCCGCTGGAGGTAGCGCAGCGAGATGTTGTGGTGCTCGGCGACCGCCTGCGGGGTGAGGCCGGGGTCGGAGAGCCGTTCGCGGATGTACGACTGGATGTTCAGCATCAGGCCGTGGCGGGCCACCTCGTCCTCGGCGGCGACGTGGCGCAGGCGGTCCGCGAGGACGGCCGCGGTCAGGCCCGCCACGGTGGCTCCGACCCGGTCCATCGCGGAGTGGATCTCGGTGCCGTGGTCGTGGAGTCCGGCGAGCAGCTGGGAGAGCAGGGCGCCGGCGCCCAGGCGCCCGCACCAGCCGGTCGCGGTGAGCTTCTCCGTGTCTCCGACCGCCATGCCGAGGTGGCGGTGCGGGAGGAGGACCTCCACCAGGTGGAAGGAGCGGGGGAAGACGAGGCGGTAGGGGCGGCTGCTGTCGCAGCAGATGATCTGGGGTCCGCTCGCCTGGCCACGGCGGCCGTCCTGGTGGACGTGGATCTCGCCGGCCAGGGCCCGGAAGACCCGCAGGGACTCGCCCGGGTCGGGGCGGATGTGGCGGCCGGGGCGGATGGCCTCATGGGCCTCCCCGGTGACGAGGGTGATGGTGACGTCGCCGAAGGCGCGGCGCACGGCGGATCCGTGGACGGACTCGTCGTGTCCGCGGATGATCCGCGCCGTGCCGGGGGCGGGCACGGCTGCGGCGACCGGAGGGCTGCGGTCCGGCACGGATGCTCTCGGCCCGCCGAGGGGCAGCATGTCCATCGTTCTCCTCGCTCCGGGAAGCGTCGTGCCATCGTGACAGGCAAGCCCATAAAAACATACCTTCGTGCACGTACTCACATGACATCAGATGTTCCAATACCCCCGCCCCACACCCGCTCCCACCTCCGGGTTTCATGCGTAAACAGGCGAGAAGCGGGCGCGATTAGGCAAGCAAGGCCACCGGTCAGCCAGTACAGTTACGGCCCAGGACTGGCCGGACAACGCGGCTTCACGTGCGGTCATGGATGTGTTTTCGACAGAGGGGTATCACGTGACGATCAAGGTCGGCATCAACGGATTCGGCCGCATAGGCCGGAGCTTCTTCCGCGCCGCCCTTCAGCGGGGCACCGGCTTGGAGGTGGTCGCCGTCAACGACCTCACCGACGCCGCGACGCTGGCCCATCTGCTCAAGTACGACAGCACCCTGGGCCGCCTCGGCCACGACGTCCGGGCGGTCGAGGGCAACCTCGTCATCGACGGGCGCACCATCCGCGTGACCGCCGAGCGCGACCCCGCGAAGCTTCCCTGGGGCGAGCTGGAGGTGGACGTGGTCATCGAGTCCACCGGCGTCTTCACCGACGCGCACAAGGCCCGCGCCCACCTGGAGGCCGGCGCCCGCAAGGTGATCATCAGTGCGCCCTCGAAGAACGAGGACCTGACGATCGCCTTCGGCATCAACGACGACCTCTACGACCCGGCCGTGCACGACATCGTCTCCAACGCCTCGTGCACGACCAACTGCCTCGCCCCGCTGGCGAAGGTCCTCGACGACGCGCTCGGCATCGAGCACGGCCTGATGACCACGGTCCACGCCTACACCGCGGACCAGAACCTGCAGGACGGTCCGCACGGCGACCTGCGCCGCGCCCGCTCGGCGGCGACGAACACCGTGCCGACCACCACCGGCGCCGCCAAGGCGATCGGTCTGGTCCTGCCGCAGCTCAAGGGCAAGCTCGACGGCTACGCGCTGCGCGTTCCGATCCCGACGGGCTCCGCCACCGACCTCACCGTCCGCGTCGGGCGCGAGACCACCGTCGAGGAGGTCAACGAGATCTTCGCGAAGGCCGCCGAGGGCGCCCTGTCGGGCATCCTCACCTACACCGACGAGCCGATCGTCTCCAGCGACATCGTCACCGACCCGGCGTCGTGCATCTTCGACTCGGGCCTGACCAAGGTCATCGGCGACGGCCGCCAGGTCAAGATCGTCGGCTGGTACGACAACGAGTGGGGCTTCTCCAACCGTGTCGTGGACACCGCCCTGCTGATCGGTGCCCGTGCCTGAACCGGTGCGCGCCCGTTCCTGACCGGAGGTTCCCGTGATCAAGACCCCCCATCACGAGGGTGAACAGGCCGTCCAGAAGAAGGCCGGCGAAGGCGGTCCCGGCTGGGGATCGCCGATGTTCGACGACGTGATCCAGCCCGGCTTCGACCAGTACCTGATGCGCCAGCGGATGCTCTTCCTGGGCGGCGCCGACGCGACGGGTTCCATGTGGTCCTCGCTGGTCACGGGCGACGCCGGCTTCGCCCTGCCCACGGGGCGGCACACGATCACCCTGTCGTCCCTTCCCGTGCCCGGCGACCCGCTGGCCGAGGCCTTCGCGGAGACGGCCGACATCGGCCTGCTCGCCCTCGAACCGCACACGACGAGCCGGATCAGGATCAACGGCGTGGCGCGGCGCGACGGGGAGTTGCTGCACATCCGCACCGAACAGGTACTGGGCAACTGCCCCAAGTACCTGCAGGTGCGGATCCCGGTCGCGGACGGGCCCGCCGGGGTGCCCCGCGAGACCCGGGACGGCGACGAGCTCACGCCGGAACAGGAGAAGTGGATCCGGGGCGCGGACACCTTCTTCATCGCCAGCCAGGCGAACGGCTACGGCGCGGACTCCTCGCACCGTGGCGGAGACCCCGGCTTCGTCACGGTGGCGGGACCGCGCAGGCTCGTATGGCCGGACTACTTCGGCAACTCCTTCTACATGACCCTGGGAAACCTGCAGCTCAACGAGAACTGCGGGCTGCTCTTCCTCGACTGGGAGTCCGGCCACACCCTCCAGCTGACGGGGAAGGCCCGCATCAACTGGGACGAGGGGGACCGGGCGGCCGTGCCCGGAGCCCTGCGGATGTGCGAGTTCGACATCGAGCGGGTGGTGCAGATCGACGGGGCGACCCGGCTGCGCTGGGCGTTCGGCGGCCCCTCGCCCTACAACCCGCCGGCGGCGGCGCGGGGCTGACCCCCGGCCCCCGCCCCGCGCCTCCCACTCCCACCCGACCCCCGCGCCGCTCCACCCCGCTCGCCCACCGTCCGGTCGTGCCGACTCCCCCGCCGGCCCGGCCGGACGGTGCTTTGCCGGGCGGGGGGCCGCCACCTCTCTGTCCCGCCCTCCGCCCTCCGCCCTCCGCCCTCCGCCCTCCGCCTAAGGAACCAGGAACCCGCCATGTCCGAGCCGACGACCCTCCCCGCCGCTCTCCCGGTCCCCCTCCTGCGCGCGGACGTCTCCACCCTCCCGACCTACGTGCCGGGGCGCGCCGCCCCGGACGAGTCCGTCGACAAGCTGTCCTCGAACGAGATCCCTTACCCTCCGCTCCCCTCGGTGACCGGCGCGGTCGAGAGCTGGCTGGGCCGGCTCAACCGCTACCCCGACCCCGCCGCCGCCGAGCTGACCGCCGAACTCTCGGAGCGCCTCGGCGTGCCCGCCGACCACCTCGTCCTGGGCACCGGCTCGGTCGGCATCACCCAGCACCTGGTCGCCGCGGCCGCCGGGCCCGGCGACGAAGTCGTCTTCGCCTGGCGCTCGTTCGAGGCGTACCCGCTGCTTGCCTGGGCCGCCGGGGCCACCTCCGTACAGGTGCCGCTGCGCGACGAGGCGCACGACCTGGACGCGCTGGCCGACGCGGTCACCGACCGCACCCGCGTCATCTTCGTCTGCAACCCGAACAACCCGACCGGCACCGCCGTGCGCCGCGCCGAGCTGGAACGTTTCCTGGACCGGGTGCCGCGCGAGGTGCTGGTCGTCATCGACGAGGCGTACCGCGAATTCGTCCAGGACCAGGAAATCCCCGACGGCGTCGAGCTGCACCGGGACCGCCCCAACGTCGCGGTGCTGCGCACCTTCTCCAAGGCCTACGGCCTGGCCGCGCTCCGCGTCGGCTACGCGGTGGCCCACCCCCGCGTGACGGCCGCGCTGCGCGCGTGCTCCGTACCGCTCGGCGTGAGCGGCCCCGCCCAGGCCGCCGCCCTGGCCTCGCTGCGGGCCACGGAGGAGCTGCGCGAACGGGTCGCCGAGCTGGTGGCCGAGCGCGACCGCGTCAGCGCCGGCCTGCGCGCCGAGGGCTACGAGGTCCCCGAGAGCCACGCCAACTTCGTCTGGCTCCGCCTGGGCTCCCGTACGTCCTACTTCGCCGACGCCTGCGAAGCGGCCGGCCTGATGGTCCGCCCCTTCGGCGACGAGGGCGTCCGCATCACGATAGGCACCCCGGACGCCAACGACCGCCTCCTGAAGACGGCGGCCCACTGGAACCACTGACCGAACACGCCGGGCCCGGGGCCGCCGGTCGCTGCGGCCGGAGGGCCAGCGGACGTCCGCAGGGTTTGCCAGATGCTCATGAGCACATAGCCAAACGACCCGTGCTCCGGTCAGGCATCGTTCGCTCATTGCTCATCGACCACTCCTTCCGGACCGTGGCCCCGCGCCGCGTCAGGCGACCGCGAGC
The DNA here is from genome assembly GCF_040611715.1 of Streptomyces sp. NPDC006544. Classification (NCBI taxonomy): domain Bacteria; kingdom Bacillati; phylum Actinomycetota; class Actinomycetes; order Kitasatosporales; family Streptomycetaceae; genus Streptomyces; species Streptomyces sp. NPDC006544. The sequence continues at coordinate 101,456 of NZ_JBEXOV010000007.1, forward strand.
TTCGCGCGCCCGCCCGGTCCCGGGGCGGGTGGCGTCTGGTGGTACGTCGGCAGCTTCAGGTTGGGCAGGTCCCCCGCCTGGATGCGGACGTAGGCCGTGCGGAACGCCGCCTCCATGCTCTCGGGCGTCTCGTACTTCGCCGCGAGCGGATGCAGCCGGTACGAGTTCCCCTGGCGCTCCTCGCTGCGTGGTCTGAGCACGAGGTTCAGGTCGCACAGCGGCGCCATGAGCCCGCTGACCGCCTGCGGCGTGACCCCGTATTCGGCCGCCATGTCCTTCTGGCGGACCGGCAGCGCGCCCCCGAAGTCGCTGCGGGAGACGAGGTACTGGAGGAACTTGACCGCTGCCCCCGATAGAGGCAGGGCCCAGATGCGCTCCGCGACGATCGGAGACATGACGTTAGCCATGGGTCGGCCTTCCTCTGAAACAGGTGCCCGTGCGGGGGTGCGGCAGCGAGATCATCCGGTATCCCGCCTTCCGCGAACAGTCTCTTCGACGTCGAAGCCCAGGTCGAGTTCTTCCTGCCGTGCGCCTTGAGGACCCACCCCGTACGGGAACGCCGCGCTGTCGTGGTCGTGCCGGTCCGCGATCTCGGCGAGCACGTGGTGCTGGGCCGTGCTGTTGCCGTGAAACCACAGGCGCGCGTTGATACGGATGCGCCCGTTGCCGGCCTTCTCCACCCAGTTGTAGCCGCACAGTGCCTGCACGGCCCGGTTGACCGTGGACCGTGTGATCATCTTGCCGCCCTTCTGCGCGGCGATCCTGTTCAGGCCGTCCGTGATCTCCTGCTGCGTGTACTCCGTGACACCGGTCCCCGGAAGCTGCCCGCCGGCCACGAACAGGAACACGCAGAGCTGGGACTTGGTGATGCTGTTCGCGACGGCCAGCTGCGCCAGGAGCTGCGTGAACCAGTTGCTGGCCAGGCTGTAGCCCGCGTCTCCGGCCATGTCGTGGACCGACTTCGGATCCGCCGCGTACTCGAAGTGAACGCCTGTGAGTCGGCGGCGGCCGCCGGGATCGGCGACCTGTGCCGCCCGTTCCCCGAGTTGTTGGCCCAGCACGGCCAGGACGTCTCCGTACTCGGCGTCGTCGCCGGCGACCGTCGGAGCGGGAACAGGCCGCGGCCCACACTGTCGTTGACGGGCGGGCGGATCGGATGTCACTGGGCCTCCTCGTGGTTCAGGCGGTCCGAGACCATCCAAAAAAACAAGCAGTGCTTGTCTTTTGGCAATCAGGGGCACGGGAAGCCGCCTCCGTCCAGAGCCCGTTCGAGCGGAGCACCGAAACTCCACGGAGCGTGAAGTTTTTTCGCCCCCGAGCACCGAAAATCCACTCCCCCTTGACTTTTGCGCGTCGCAATGACGACACATTCGCGGGTAGGGCGTTCGACTCACCAGTCACCTCGCCAGTCCGCCCCAACTCCCTGACCTGCAGCGATCGGCGCACGATGACCGCCGCCAAAATCTCCACAGGAGCTTGAGTTTTCTGTGAAATGTGCTCGCCAGGAACACATTTCGAGGACTCAAATGTGTCCTGGGGGACACACACCCTCGACCGAACCAGCAGGTCACAGCCCTAAGACGGCCGCGCCCTCTTACTAAAGAGCAACCTGCGGCCCCATACCCTCACCCGGCACTTCCGTTCAACGAAGCACCCGCCCGGGCAGCCCCCCAACACACCGCCAACGGGCAGCTGCCGTACGACGAAGTCCCTCCCGTAACCTCAGCCGACACACGCCCACCCCCTCCGGCCCGCTTCTTCGGCGCCGCCCTCGCCCCCCTCCTCGGCCCGGTCCTTCCTGGGGGTACGCGCTCCAGTACGTCCCTCGTGCCCAGTGAGGGCGCCCCGCGCCCGAGGGGTGCACCGGCGACCGTCAGGGAGCCGGGGCAGGGCACGAGGGGGGCGGGTCCAGGGCGCCCGAGCGCCTGGCGAGGGGGTCTGGGGGGCGAGCAGCCCACCATGCCAAGGCCGGTCCAGCGCGGCCAGGCGCTGGCGGGGTCCAGGGACTGGCCCCTGGGACTTACGGCCCGCGGCCGAGGACGCACGAGAACCCGGAACGAATGACCCGCATCCGCTGGGAGACTCCAGCCCCTAAGAATTTACCTTCAGCACACTTCTTGTACTCATTCAAATTTCTGCGCACGCTTCAAACATGACTTCACAGGAACTGCTGGAAGACGTCGTCGCCATCTGCTGGCCGATGCCGCACTTCGCCGAGGACGAACAGACTCCTCCGGCCTCACCCAGCGCCGCGTTGGATGACGCGTCCCGGTCCCGCACGGCCTTCGCCCGGAGGATGGAAGCCGCGGCGGCGGACCGCGGCCCGGACCACGATCCGCTCCTCGCCGCGCTCGAGGAACTCGTCGTGGCCAAGAGGGCCGCCGATGAGCAGATTCGGCTGCTCCTGGCCTACGGCCGGGCGTACGTCACCCCGCGGCCGCACACGCTGGAAACCCTCGGTCAGGCTGCCGGCCTCACCCCCTCGGGCGTCAGCCGCGCCTTCGGCGCCAAGGAGATCCACGCCGTCGGGGATCTCACCGGCCGGCGGCCCGCCGCAGCCGAGATCGGCGATCACGACCCGGGCCTCTTCCCCGGTGCGGAGAGCCGGGGGCGGTGCACCTGGGGAGGCAGCAAGAAGAACCCCTGCACCGACGATCCCAAGTACGTCGTGAGCGACAAGTCCGGCACCAAGTGGGCTTGCTGCGACACCCACCTGCCCGGCTACCTGCGCTCCCGTCCCCGCGCCTGAGCCGAACGGGCACTCCACGTAGGCCGCGCGGGCCGGCCGGGGCTGAGCGACCCCGCGGGGGCCGGTGGTGGCCCCATGCCCTGACTGGCCCCTGAGGGTGGCGCGTACCGTCTGCGCTATCCGGGGCGGGCGGGACACGGGATAATCGGGTCCATGGTCATGTCCACCCCTACCGGCTCCGCACCTTCCGCCGCCGAGGTGCTTCACGCCCGGTACGCGAGCCGGCTGCCGGGGTCTCTCGAGAAGCTCGCGGGGCCCGCACACGGCGTTGTCCACCTCCCGTTGCACGTTGCCTGGTCCGGGCTGCGCGCCTACGACCTGGACCGGCCGCGTCTGCGCATGGGGATGTACCGGACCGTGCTGGCAGAGGGGCAGCACGACGACTTGGTGAACCTCCTCAATCGTGACCTGCTCCTCGCCGAGTGGCCGGTCCTGGGCAAGCTGGTACCCCGCCATCTCCGGCACGTTTGGGAGGACGCGTTCCCCGAGCTCACAGCCGAGGGCTCTGCCGCCGCGTGAAACCTCAGCAAACTGACGGCCTGTCGGCCCGCCTAGGCGTCCCCGGTCGGCCCCGGGCACGGCGAAGTCCTGGCCCAGCGCCCATCCTCCTTCGACCTCAGCCACAGAAGGTGCGCCCCGACGACACCCGCCATGCGGGATCCGGCCGCAACGGGTTCGCTCAGCCACCCACCAGCCCCAGCCACTGTGCTGAATTTTTCGCCTCCCCCGCCCACGTCAACTGCTGGTGAGTGTGCCGTGCGGTGGACCCACCTGGGCGCTGGCGCGTAGCGACAGGGCGAGCAGCGGCCGCCAGCAGAGGGCATAGCCTCGGCCGGCTGCTGGGCCGGGATCCAGCGGACCTCAACCCGCGGGACGGCCCAGTTCGTTCACCGTCCTGGTGGAGTACCGAGAGCGCGCAACCCCCGCAAGGCTTTGACCTGCGATAACAGCCGATGCGAGGGAACCCTGGGATGCCTATATCGGCACCCTAGGATGCCGATACATGGCGCTCCTGGTCATGTCGTCGGCGGTAATCGAAAGAACCGCAAGGTTCGCTCGATTACCACCAGCGTCATGTCGCCAGTGGTAATATTCGAATGTTCGGATCACATATGGGTCAGGGGTCGGAAGTTGCCGAGGAACGTGCGCCCTACCACCCGGCGGAAGCTGGTCAACACGCAGACCGGAGAAATACACGAGCTGCACGAGCAAGAAGACCCCCTCCGTCGCTCGTACAACCTCGGCGGCCGCTTCGGCCAGTTCTCCTTCGATCGCATCATGGTGATGCTGGGCAGGGAATCCGGCATCACAGGCGACGACCTGCGGGTGTTCTTCTACTGCGCGATCCTGACCTACGAGAAGGGTGGCGCGAGCGCGAAGGAGGCTGCCGAGCACCTTGGGCTGACCCCTCAGGCCACGCGGAGGATCGCCAAGAAGCTCGCCGAGAACCGGATCTTCCTGGTAGCCGAGACCGTGGGCCGCACGATCAAGTACCGGGCCAGTCCGCACATCGTGTCCAGCCTCACGGGCGAAGAGCAGTCCCAGGAAGCCGCCGCCTACCACCTGCCGACCCTGCCGGGAAAGAAGCCCGCCGCATCAAAGGACCGAGACCATGTCACACCAAAGTCGGTACCCCGAGCTCGAAGGACTGCGGCTGCGGATAAGCGAACTGCCGCACCTGAAGCAGAACATGCTCATGACGTACGCGATCTTCGGTGGGCTGGAACACTCCGTGGACAGGACGGCAGTCGAGCTGGCTGAGATCGTCGGCGTTCCCGCCTCGCACTTTTCCCGGACCCGCCGTGAACTGGAAGCCGACGGTTGGCTGGAGTTCACGCACAAGGAAGGACAGGTCAAGTTCTTTCGCCTGGGCGAGAAGTCGACCGGCCGACAGGTCGTCGTGCCGCTCCGCCGAGCCGGGGGGTGAGGCGCTCAGCCACCGGCGGGGGGCGGAGGACGCCCTGTCATTCTCTCCGGCATCTCCGACCGGTCAACGAATAGGCGGTCAGCCGAACAGCCGCCCCAGCTCCTCGTGGAACCCCGGGAACGTCTTCGCCACGCACGCCGGGTCGTCCAGCGTGATGCCCGGCGCCCGCAGGCCCAGCACCGAGAAGGACATCGCGATGCGGTGGTCCCGGTGGCAGGCGATCGTCGCCGGACCCGTCGGGCCCGGGTGGACGGTGATGCGGTCCGGGCCCTCCTCCACGCGGATGCCCAGCGCCCGCAGGTTCCCCGCGACGGCGGCGATCCGGTCGGACTCCTTCAGGCGGGCGTGGGCGATGCCCGTGATGGTGACGGGGGCGTCGGCGAGCGGGGCGATCGCGGCCATCGTCATGAAGGTGTCCGAGATGTCGCCCATGTCGACGGTGAACCCGCCGCGCAGCGGAGCGTCGGCCCCGCCCGTGCCCGTGACCTCGGTCCACTCCCCGGTCCTGCGCACCCGCGCCCCGGCGAGCCGCAGGACGTCCACGAACGCGGTGTCCCCCTGCAGGCTGGCGGTGCCGAGGCCGCGGACCCGGACGGTGCGGCCCGTGACGGCCGCCGCCGCGAAGAAGTACGAGGCGGTCGAGGCGTCCGGTTCGATCGTGAGGTCGGTGGCCGCGTACCCGCCCGGGTGGACCGTGATCGCGCCGCCGTCCTCCTCGACGCGCGCGCCGAACTGCCGCATCAGGGCGAGGGTCATGTCGACGTAGGGGCGGCTGACCAGGCGCGGCACGTCCACGGTGAGCGGTCCGCCCATCAGCGGCGCGGCCATCAGCAGCCCGGAGAGGTACTGGCTGCTGAGCCCGGAGTCCAGCTCGACGCGGCCGCCGGCCAGCCCGTCCGCGGTGAGGGTGAAGGGCAGGCCCGTGCCCCTCACCCGTGCCCCGAGGCCGGCGAGGGCGTCCAGCAGCGGCCGCAGCGGGCGGGCCCGCAGCTGCTCGGAGCCGTCGAAGACGGTCTCGCCGTGGCCGACGGCCACGAAGGGCGGCAGGAAGCGCGCGGCGGTACCGGCGTCCGCGCACCACACCCGGCCGCGGCCGGCCGGCCCGACGCCGCTGCCGGTGACCTGCCACACCTCACCGGAGCCGTCCCCGTAGCCGGAGCCGTCGCCGTACCCGTAGCCGCCGTCGCCGACGTCGCGCACCCCCGTGCCCAGGTCGGTCAGCGCGGCCCGGAAGGCCAAGGTGTCGTCGCTGACCAGCGGCGCGACGAGACGGCTGCGTCCCGGGGAGGCGGCGGCGAGCAGCAGCGCGCGGTTGGTGATGCTCTTGGAGCCGGGGATGCGGGCGTCGAGCACGGTCGCGGTACTCATCGCCCCGCGCCGCTCTTGCGCTGCGCGCGCTCGAAGCTGGCGCGGGCGGCCGCGGCGACCTTGGGCGCCGTCAGACCGTGCAGCTCGTAGAGGGACTGGTACGGGGCGGAGGCGCCGAAGGAGTCGATGCCCAGCGAGGTGCCGGCCGCGCCGACCAGGGCGTACCAGCCGAGGCTGGAGCCCGCTTCCACGGACACGCGGGCGGCCACCTCGGACGGCAGCACCGCCTCGCGGTACGCCTCCTCCTGCGCGTGGAACCACTCCAGGCACGGCATGGACACGACGCGGGTGGCGAGCCCCTCGGCCTGCAGGATGCGCCGGGCGTCGAGCGCGATGGGCACCTCGCTGCCGGTGGCGATGAGGATGGCCTGCGGAAGTCCGCCGTCGGCCTCGGCCAGGACGTAGCCGCCGCGGGCGGCGCCCTCGGCGGGGAAGAGTCCGCTGGCCTCGGTGCGTTCCAGGACGGGCAGGTTCTGCCGGGACAGGCACAGGCCGGCCGGGCGGTCGCCGTTCTCCAGGATGGTGCGCCAGGCGACGACGGTCTCGTTCGCGTCGGCGGGCCGGACCACGTCCAGGCCGGGGATGGCGCGCAGCGACCAGAGGTGTTCGACCGGCTGGTGGGTGGGACCGTCCTCGCCGAGACCGATGGAGTCGTGGGTCCACACGTAGGTGACCGGCAGCTTCATCATGGCCGCGAGGCGGACGGCGGGGCGCATGTAGTCGGAGAACACCAGGAAGGTGCCGCCGTACGGGCGGGTTCCGCCGTGCAGGGCGATGCCGTTGAGGACGGCGCCCATGGCGTGCTCGCGGATGCCGAAGTGCAGGGTCCGGCCGTACCGGTGGCCGGAGTAGGCCTCGGTGGCCAGCTCCTCGGGGATGAAGGACGGTTCGCCCTTCATGGTGGTGAGGTTGGACTCGGCGAGGTCGGCGGATCCGCCCCACAGTTCGGGCAGGACGGCGGCGAGCGCGTTGAGCACCTCTCCGGACGCCTTGCGCGTGGCCATCTGCCCGGTGGCGGGGAACACCGGCAGGTGCTCCTGCCAGCCCTCGGGCAGCGTTCCCGCGCCGAGGCGGTCGAAGAGTTCCGCGCGCCCGGGGTTGACGGCGCGCCAGTCGGCGAGGGTCTTGTCCCACTGGCGGTGCGCCTCGCGGCCGCGGTCGGCCACCCGGCGGGCGTGGGCCAGGACGTCGGCGGGGACCTGGAAGGAGAGCGAGGGGTCCAGGCCCATCGCGGCCTTGGCCCCGGCGGCCTCCTCGGCGCCGAGGGCGGCACCGTGGATGCCGCCGGTGTTCCGCTTGCGGGGCGCGGGCCAGCCGATGATCGTGCGCAGCGAGACGAGGGAGGGCCGGTCGGTGGTGTCGCGGGCGGTGGTGAGCGCTCGGTGCAGGGCGTCGATGTCCTCGTGGTACCCCCGGTCCCCGCCGCCGGCGGTCCAGTCGACCTCCTGGACGTGCCAGCCGTACGCCCGGTAGCGGGCGAGGGTGTCCTCCGAGTGCGCGATCTGCCGGTCGTCCTCGATGGAGATGCGGTTCTCGTCGTAGAGGACCACGAGGTTGCCCAGGCGCTGGTGGCCGGCGAGCGAGCTGGCCTCGTGCGCGACTCCCTCCTCCAGGTCGCCCTCGGAGGCGATGGCCCAGATGGTGTGGTCGAAGGGGGAGGTGCCGGGGGCGGCGTCCGGGTCGAACAGGCCGCGCTCGCGGCGGGCGGCCATGGCCATGCCCACGGCGTTGGCGAATCCCTGGCCGAGGGGGCCGGTGGTCGTCTCCACGCCCGGGGTGTGCCCGTACTCGGGGTGGGCGGGGGTCAGACTGCCCTCGGTGCGCAGGCCCTTGAGGTCGTCGAGGGTGAGCCCGTAGCCGGACAGGTAGAGCTGGGTGTACAGGGTCAGGCTGGCGTGGCCGCACGAGAGTACGAAGCGGTCGCGGCCGGCCCAGGCCGGGTCCTCGGGATCGTGCCGCAGGAGCTGCTGGAACAACAGGTACGCGGCGGGCGCGAGGCTCATGGCGGTACCGGGGTGGCCGTGGCCGGCCGCCTCGACGGCGTCCACGGTCAGGGCGCGGGCGACCTCGACGGCCCGGCGGTCGGCGTCCTCCCAGAGCAGGGCGGGTGCCTGCGGGGCGGGGGCGACGGTCATGACGGGCCTCTCTGTTCGGCGTATGCGAGCGCGGATGCGGGCGCGTATGCGGGGGCGTGGGCAGGGGCGTGGGCATGCACGGACGGGCGTGGGGGCGCGGAAGGCTGCGCGGGCGCGGAAGCGAGGACCGCGGCCGGTGCGAAGGCGCTCGCGGGTGCTTCGAAGGCGAAGGCGAAGGCGGCGGCGAAGGCCGCGCAGGAACCCGGCGCGGGCCGGCTCACCGGGCCATCCGCTGGTAGGCGGCCTCGAGGAGGTCCTCGTCGGGACCGGTGAGCAGGCCGGGCCGGGCCACGGCGTCGAGGACGACCAGGCGCAGCCGGTTGCCCCGGGTCTTCTTGTCGATGCTCATCGCCGCGCGCAGCGGGGCCCAGGCGCCGGTGTGCGCCGTGGGCAGCCCGGTGGCGGCGAGGAGGGTGCGGTGGCGCTCGGCGTCGTCGGCGGACAGCCGGCCGGCGAGGTGGGCGAGTTCGGCGGCGAACACCATGCCGGCGGCCACCGCGTGGCCGTGGCGGACGCGGTAGCCGCTGACGCGCTCGATGGCGTGGCCGAGGGTGTGCCCGTAGTTGAGGTGCTCGCGGCGGCCGTCCTCCCGGAAGTCCTCGGTGACGACCTCCGCCTTGACGCGGACGGCCCGCTCCACGAGCTCCCGGGTGTGCACGGCGCCGGCCGGGTCCTCCTCGACCAGGCGCAGGATCTCCGGGTCGGCGATGAAGCCCGCCTTGATGACCTCGGCGAGGCCGCTGACGTAGTCGGCGGGGGGCAGGGTGTCCAGCAGGTCCAGGTCGCACAGGACCCCGGCGGGCGGGTGGAAGGCACCGACGAGGTTCTTGCCCTGGGGCAGGTTGACGGCGGTCTTGCCGCCGATGGCGGCGTCGACCATGCCGAGGAGGGTGGTCGGCACGAGCACGAGCCGTACTCCGCGCAGCCAGCCGGCGGCGGCGAATCCGGCGAGGTCGGTGGTGGCACCGCCGCCGACGGCCACGAGGGCGTCGGAGCGGGTGAACCCTGCGTCGGCGAGCGCGCGCCACAGGTTGACCACGACGGTCATGTCCTTGGCGGCTTCTCCCTCGGGCACCTCGAGGGAGACGACGATGCGTCCCTCGTCGGTGAGCTCCCGGGCGATCCGGCGGGCCGTGGGCCGCAGGGTGCGGGAGTGGACGACGGCCACCCGCAGCGGTTCGGCGCCGAGCACGCGGCCGGTCTCGCCGGTCAGGGCCCGGCCCACGACGGCCTCGTACGGGCGCTCGCCGCCGACCTGGATCCGGGTGCTGCCCGTCGGGGCCGGGACGGTCCCGGTCGGGGTCCGGGCGGCGCCCGTCGGCGTCGGGGCGGTCCCCGTCAGGGTCGGGGTGGTCACCGGACGGCCAGGTGGTCGAGGTAGCCGCGGTGGTTGCGGGCGGTCTCGGCGACCGAGTCCCCGCCGAACTTCTCCAGCGCGGCGTGGGCGAGGACCAGCGCGGTCATGGCCTCGGCGACGACGGCGGCCGCGGGCACCGCGCAGACGTCCGAGCGCTGGTGGTGCGCGACGGCCGGCTCGCCGGTCGCGACGTCCACGGTGGCCAGCGCGCGCGGCACGGTGGCGATGGGCTTCATGGCGGCGCGCACCCGCAGCGGTTCGCCGGTGGTCATGCCGCCCTCGACTCCGCCGGAGCGGGCGGTGCGGCGGCGGATCCCGTCCGGGCCCTGCTCGATCTCGTCGTGGGCGAGGGAGCCGGGGACGCGGGCGAGGCCGAAGCCGTCGCCGAACTCCACGCCCTTGATGGCCTGGATGCCCATCAGGGCTGCGGCCAGCCGGGAGTCGATGCGGCGGTCACCGTGGACGTAGCTGCCGAGGCCCGGCGGCAGTCCGTAGGCGAGGACCTCGACGATCCCGCCGAGGGTGTCGCCGTCCCGGTGGGCCCGGTCCACCTCGGCGACCATGGCGGCGGAGGCCCGCGGGTCGAGGCACCGTACCGGGTCGGCGTCGACGCGCTCGGTGTCCTCGGGGCCGGGCACCACGCCCTCGGGGGCGGCGGCCGCGCCGAGGGAGACCACGTGGCTGACGACGGTGACCCCGTACGCCTGCCGCAGGAAGGCGCGGGCCACCTCGCCGAGGGCGACGCGGGCGGCGGTCTCGCGGGCGCTGGCCCGCTCCAGGACCGGCCGGGCGTCGTCGAAGCCGTACTTCTGCATGCCCGCGAGGTCGGCGTGGCCGGGACGGGGCCGGGAGAGCGGGGCGTTGCGCGCCTGCGCGGCGAGCAGTTCCTCGTCGACTCCGTCCGCGGCCATCACCGTCTGCCACTTGGGCCATTCGGTGTTGCCCACCTGGACCGCGATCGGGCCGCCCTGGGTGAGGCCGTGACGGACGCCGCCGAGGAAGGTCACCTCGTCCCGCTCGAAGGCCATCCGGGCGCCCCGGCCGTGGCCGAGACGGCGGCGGGCCAGGGAGTCGGCGACCGCCTTGGTGGAGATCTCCACTCCGGCGGGCAGGCCTTCCAGGACGGCGGTGAGGGCGGGGCCGTGCGATTCGCCCGCGGTGAGCCATCGCAAAGTACTCAAGGGTGATCCTCTGTCGGGCGGTGTGCGCCGCTTGGGTGGGTCGGTGGTCGGTCGTCGTACGGGTCGGTCGTCCTACGGGTCGTACGGGTCCTGCGGTGTGGGACGGCTGCCCCGGGGCCCGAGGCGGACGGCGAAGGAGCCGCCGGAGCCGGAAGCCGGCGCGGGCGTCCGTCAGACGCCGACCACGACCGGCGGGGCCTCGATCGGCCCCATGCGCTGGACCCGCCATCCGGCGGTCACCAGCCGCTGCGCCATGTTTCCCGCGGTGCCGCGGGCGACCATCAGCTCGACGAGGCCGCTCTCGCCGCCGGGCGAGTGGTCGATGGTCATGTCCTCGATGTTCACGTCGAGTTCGGCGGCGCTCGCGAGGAGCCGGGCGAGTTCGCCGGGCTGGTCCCCGATCAGGACCCGGACCGGCGCGCAGGCGGGCACCGGGTGCCCGTGCTTGCCGGGGATGCGGTCGCGGCCGGTGATGCCGCGGCCCAGCAGGTCGGCCAGGAGCGTGGTGCCCTGGGCCCGTTCGTCGGCGTCGTCGGTGGCGAGGCCCCGCAGGGCGGCCACGGTGACCTGGAGGTCCTCGGCGAGTTCGGTCAGCACGTCTGCGACCGCGGTGGCGTTGGACTCCAGGATGTCGCTCCACAGCCGGGGGTCTCCCCCGGCGATCCGGGTCACGTCGCGCAGTCCCTGGCCGGCGAGGCGGCAGGCGTCCTCCGGGAGGTGCTGGAGACGGGCGGCCATCAGCGAGGCGACGACGTGCGGGGTGTGCGAGACGCGGGCCACGGCCCGGTCGTGCACGTCGCTGTCCATCACCACGGGCACCGCTCCGCACAGGGAGACCATCATCAGCGCCATGTTGAGCGCTTCCCGGCCCGTGTCGGCCGTGGGGGTCAGGACCCAGGATCGGCCCTCGAAGAGGGTGGCGCAGGCGGCCAGCGGGCCGGAGCGTTCACGGCCGGCCATGGGGTGGCCGCCGATGAAGGTGACGGGGTCGGCTCCGGCGGCGAGGACCCCGATCTCCGGCTCGGTCTTGACGCTGGCGACGTCGGTGTACGAGCGGGCGAGGGCGAGCTTCTGCTGGGCGGCGAGCACCGTGCCGACCTGGGCCGGCGGGACGGCCAGTACGGCCAGGTCCACGGTGTTCTTCGGGGCGCCGACGATGCCGGCGCCGAGGGAGGCCGCGGTCCGGGCCGCCGAGTCGTTCTCGTCGATCAGGTGGACGGCCACTCCCCGCCGGGACAGGGCCAGGGCGATCGAGGTTCCGATGAGCCCCGTCCCCACCACGGCGGCGGAGCGGATCATCTGCGTTCTCCGGCGACCGCGAGGTCGCGCCGCAGTGCCGCGGCGCCGCCCAGGTAGACGTGCTTGATCTCGCGCTTCGACAGTTCCGTCTCGGCGTACGCGAGGATCCGCACCACGCGGGGCAGGGACCCGGCGATGTCCAGTTCCTGCGCGCACATCATCGGCACGTCGGTGACGCCCAGTTCGCGGGCGGCCACCGCCGGGAACTCGCTGACCAGGTCCGGGGTCGCCGTGAAGAACAGGCTGACCAGGTCGTCCTGGTCGAGCCCGTTGGCGGCGAGCATCTCCTGGAACAGCGCGCGGACCCCGTCCAGCAGGTGCGCCCGCTCGTCGACTTCCAGCTGGATGGCACCGCGCATGGCACGCACGGACATGGTCTTCTCCCTAGGGCTGAGGACGGTACGTCGATCGGTCGCGCGGGTTCAGGCCGCGGCGGCGACGGCTTCGCGGCGGGCCGCGGCAGCCGTTCCCGCGCGGTCCCGGTACAGCTCGGCGACCTGGAAGGCCAGGTCGAGCGACTGCTTGCGGTTCAGCCGGGGGTCGCACGCGGACTCGTAGCGCCGCCCGAGGTCGGCGAGCCGGACCTCGGCGCCGCCGCCCACGCACTCGGTGACGTCGTCGCCGGTCAGCTCGATGTGGATGCCGCCGGGGTGCGTGCCGAGCGCGTGGTGGACCTCGAAGAAGCCGGTGACCTCGTCGAGCACGTCGTCGAAGTGGCGGGTCTTGTGGCCGCTGGGGGCCTCGAAGGTGTTGCCGTGCATCGGGTCGCAGATCCACGCGGGGCGGGCGCCCTCGGCGGTGACCTTGGCGACGAGCTCGGGCAGGATCTCGCGGACGTTGCGGGCGCCCATGCGGCTGATGAAGGTGAGGCGGCCGGGCTCGCGGTCGGGGTCGAGCTTGTCGATGAGGGCGAGGGCCTCGTCGGCCGAAGTCGTGGGGCCGAGCTTGACGCCGATGGGGTTGCGTACCTTGGAGGCGAACTCGACGTGGGCGCCGTCCAGTTGACGGGTTCGCTCGCCGATCCAGATCATGTGTCCGGAGACGTCGTACAGCTCGCCGGTACGGGCGTCGCGGCGGGTGAGGGCGGACTCGTAGTCCAGCAGCAGTGCCTCGTGGCTCGCGAAGATCTCGGAGGAGTGGACCGCGGCCGGGTCGGCGCCGCAGGCCGCGAGGAAGGTGAGGGCGTCGTCGATGTCGCCGGCGAGGCGCTCGTAGCGCTCTCCTACCGGGGAGGCGGCGACGAAGTCGCGGTTCCACTCGTGGACCTGGCGCAGGTCGGCGTATCCGCCCGTGGTGAAGGCCCGGACGAGGTTCAGGGTGGCGGCGGAGGAGTGGTACATCCGCTTGAGCCGCTCGGGGTCGGGGGTGCGGGACTCGGGGGTGAAGGCGAGCCCGTTGACCGAGTCGCCGCGGTAGACGGGCAGTTCGACGCCGCCCTGGACCTCGGTGGGCTTGGAGCGGGGCTTGGAGTACTGCCCGGCGATCCGGCCGATCTTCACCACGGGCACGGAGCTGGCGTAGGTGAGGACGGCGGCCATCTGGAGCAGGGTGCGGACCTTGTCGCGGACCTGGTCGGAGCTGACCGCGTCGAAGGTCTCCGCGCAGTCCCCGCCCTGGAGGACGAAGGCCTCGCCGCGGGCGACGTCGGCGAGCCGGTCGCGCAGGCGGTCGCACTCCCCGGCGAAGACGAGGGGCGGGTAGGAGGCCAGGTCGTCGAGCGCGGAGCGCAGGGCGACGGGGTCGGGGTAGGTCGGCTGCTGGGCGGCGGGCAGCAGCTTCCAGGAGTCGGCGGCCGTGGCGTGCGTGGCGAGGGTCATGGTGGCTGGGCCTCGATCGGTTTCGGTGGAAAGGGAAGAGGTGTGGGCCTGTCGCCGCCCGGACGGCGGCCCGGGGCGCCGGGGGGCCGTACGACCGTGCGGTCGTGCGGTCCCCCGGCAGGCAGTCCGTCGACGGTGCCTGTCCCGGACCGGATCAGACCGGCTCGGGTACCGCCACGGGTTCGGCCGCGGGGGCCTGGGCCTCGGACTCCGGGCCGGCGGCCTGGTGGCCCTTGGTGAGGCTGAAGAAGAGCAGTCCGCCGACGCCGAGGATGGCGATGACGATGCCCATCGGCACGGCGCTGTCCTCGCCGGCGAGGCCGACGAGCGGGACCACGGCCGCGCCGATCAGGTGCTGGGACAGGCCCAGCAGCGCGGCGGCCGAACCGGCCACGTCACCGTGGTCCTGGAGGGCCAGCGCGAAGGAGTTCGGCAGGACGAGGCCGACGCTGGAGACGACCAGGAACAGCGCGACGAGCAGCGGGGCCAGACCGGCGTCGGTGAGGACGACGGCCAGCAGCGCGAGGCCGCCGACCGCCGAGACGGTCAGACCGGTCGCGAGCAGGGCGCGCGGGCCGGTCCTGTGCACGATGCGGCCGCTGACCTGCGCGGCGACGACGAGGCCGAGGGCGTTGACCGCGAAGACGGCGCTGAAGCCCTGCGGGGACATCCCGTGGATGGACTGGAGCACGAAGGTCGAGCCCGAGATGTACGCGAACATCGCGGCGAACGCGAAGCCGCAGGCCAGGTTGTAGCCGACGAACACCCGGTCGGTGAGCAGCCGGCGGAAGACCGGGCCGGTGGCCTTGAGGCCGCCGCGCACGCGCCGTTCGGCGGGGTGCGTCTCCGGCAGGCCGCCCGCGACGCCGAGGAGCATCGCGGCGCCGATGACGGAGAGGGCGACGAAGATGCCCTTCCAGGAGGTGAGCAGCATCAGCTGTCCGCCGAGGACGGGGGCCAGGATCGGCGCGATGCCGGTGATCAGCATCAGCATGGCGAAGAACCGGGCCGCCGCGGGTCCGGTGTGCCGGTCGCGGACGATCGCGGAGGCGATGACGATGCCGGTGGCACCGCCGAGGCCCTGCAGGGCGCGCAGCCCGACGAGGGTCCAGATGTTGGGGGCCACGGCGCACAGCAGCGCGGTGACGGCGAACAGCGCGAGGCCGGCGATGAGCGGGCGGCGGCGGCCGAGCGCGTCACTGACCGGGCCGGCGATGAGCTGGCCGATGCCGAGGCCGAGCAGGCACGCGGTGAGGCTGAGCTGGGCGGCCGAGGCGCTCGTCGAGAGGTCTTCGGCGATCTGCGGGAGGCCCGGCAGGTACGCGTCGTTGGACAGCGGTCCGAGTGCGGTGAGCGCTCCGAGGATGATGGCGAAACGGGCGAGCCCGGCGCCCTTCGGTGTCGCGGATGAGGTCATGACTGGGATCCCCTCCGGGGGAAAGCGGATCGGTGGCGGATCAGTAGGCGACGGTGATGCGGGACTGGACGGCGTCGCCGCGCTCGAGCACGTCGGCGAAGGCGACGGCGTAGTCCTCGATGCTGATGCGGCTCTTGCCCTCGGCGTCGACGAGGAGCTGCTCGCCGCCGACCCGGTAGGCGCCGGTGCGCTCGCCGGGCTCGATCTGGGCGGCCGGGGAGATGAACGTCCAGTCCAGGGCGTCGGCCTGGCGGTAGAGGCCGAGGGCCTCGGTCTGGGCGAGCGCGTTCTGCTTCCAGACGGCCGGGAAGTTCGGGTTGTCGATGACCTTGACGCCCGGGGCGACCTCGAGGCTGCCGGCGCCGCCGAGGACCACGACGCGGCGCACGCCACTACGGGTCAGACCCTCGATGAGTGCGTGGGCCGCACCCACGATGATCTTGTGGTCGTCGTCCACGCCGAGCTTGGGGCCGACGGCCGAGGCGACCGCGTCGTAGCCCTGCGCGGACAGTTCGGCGACGGTGTCGGCACTGGTGGCGTCTCCGGCGACCACGGTCAGGCCTTCGTGGCCGTTGCCCGCGATGTCGCCCGTACGGGTCACGCCGGTGACGGAGTGGCCGCGGGAGAGCAGTTCACCGGCGATGGCGCTGCCGATGTGGCCGCTGGCGCCGAACAGCAGGATTTTCATGGTGGTGTGCCTTTTCTCTTCGGGTGGTTCTTCGCGGGGTGACGTGCGGTCCTTCGGGCGTCGACCCGGGCTCTCCGGCTAGTCCTCTTCGAGGAAGTCGGGCTGCTCGCGGATGATTTCGTCCCAGAGCAGCTGGAAGCTGAACCAGCCCAGCTGCTCGTTGCCGAAGCCGTCCCCCGCGGCCACGGCCTGCTCGTGGGTGAAGCTCTTGGGCGTGCCGGCCGCCAGCGCGAGCAGCTGCACCTGGGCGCAGCTGTCGTAGGTGAAGAACCAGTGGACGGCTTCGTCCAGCGAGCCGCCGACGGTGATCAGGCCGTGGTGGCGCAGCAGGATCGCGCGGTTGTCTCCGAGCTTCTCGGCGATGTCGCGGCCCAGTTCGGCGGAGACCGAGGGGCCCTCGTACTCCTCGTAGAGGACCTGGCGGTTGTAGAAGGCGGCCGACTCCTGGTCGATGGGGTCCAGCAGACGGCCCAGGGCGCCGAGCGCGCGGGAGTGCGCGGTGTGGCCGTGGGCGGCGGCCGTGGCGCCGGGCTGCATCTCGTGGATCGCGGAGTGGATGACGAAGGCGCTGGGGTTGACCCGGTGCTTGCCCTCCACGACGTTGCCGCCCGAGTCGACGCAGATCAGGTCGGCGACGCGGACCAGGTTGAAGGAGACCCCGAAGGGGTTCACCCAGAACCGGTCCTCGTGCTCCGGGTCCCGGACCGAGATGTGGCCCGAGATGCCTTCACCGAAGCCGTACTTGCCGAACAGCCGCAGCGCGGCGGCGAGCCGCTGCTTGCGGTGGCGGCGGGTCTCCTCGTGGGTGGCGAAGACCGGCTCGCTGGGGATGGGCAGGCCGGTGTGGGTGTCCGCCAGGTAGGCGGGCCGGTCGGTCTCGGTGACGCTCATGCTCGGGGGTCCTCATCTCCGGATCGTGTTCCGGTGGCGGTACGGGCGGCGGGACGGCGGCCGGGGGTCGGGTGCGGCCGTGCGGGTACGGCCGTGCGGGTACGGCGCGTACGGGCGGGGGCGGGCGCGGCGGCGTACGGGCGCGGGTGTCGCGGGCGCACCCGCTCAGACCGTGAGCAGGACCTCCTCGGCCTCGTGGCTCGCGGCGGTGACGGTCTCGGAGTGCTGCAGGACCGCGTTGACGATGTCCTGGCTGCGGTCGACCAGCGAGGGGATGCCGAAGGTGAAGAAGAGCGAGCCGGCGGCGATGTTCCCGAGTCCGTACAGGCGCGGGTCCGGCCGGCCGTTGGTGGTCAGCTGGCTGGTCGGACGCGCTATGTGCAGGCCGCCGTGGGGGTGGCGGCTGGCGACGCGGTTGCGCATCAGCGAGGTGACCAGGGGGGCGGCGCTGGTGGGGATGCGCCCCTCGGAGGCGTTCACCGCGCTGATGACGCGGTCCGCGGTGAAGTTGTGGCCTTCGGCGGTGACGACGTCGAAGCCCGCCTCCGGGTTCGGCGTGATGTTCTGCAGACCGGCGACGATCTCCAGTTTCCCCGCCTCGACGAGCTCGAGGAGGACTCCGGCGCTGCCGGGCGGCATGGGGCAGCACAGGCTCATGATCGTGCGGTAGTGGGCGCGCAGCAGCTGGACCTTGTCCTGTTCCCGCAGCATCGGCCAGACGTCGGGGCCGGTCTCCGGGACGGCGCGCTGCAGGATCCGCAGGCCCATGTGCGGGGAGTCGACCTCTTCGATCTGCCGGCGCAGCCGGTCGACCGGGTCCTCCAGGTCGACCCGGATGATCTCCGAGACGACCGCGTCGAGGTCGGCGCCCACGTCGCGGAACTCGGCCCGCATGATGGTGGCGATGTCCTCCAGGCTGACCTCGGGGTGGTCCGCGGCCAGTGCCTCCATGCGGTGCGGGGTGAAGTGCCGCAGCTCGAAGGGGACCGCCTTCTGCCGTACGCCGGGCAGGACGCCGCGGCGGGACAGGAGGCTGATCCTGCCCTGGTGGCCCTGGGCGGCCAGGGACAGGATGATGTCGATGGCGGTCAGGCCGCTGCCGATGATCGCGACGTGGTCCTGCTCGCCGACGTCCGCCAGCTTGTCGACGATCGGGTACGGGTCCCCGGTGAAGCCGGGTGTGTCGCCGAGACCGTAGACGTCCTTGGGGCTGTCCCCGCCGACGCACAGGACTGCGTAGTCGAAGGCGCGGGCGCGGCCGTTGCCGGTCCGCAGCAGCACCCGGTTGGCGGCGCGGCTGGCGGAGGCGACTCCTTCGCCGACGAGGTCGACGCGCCAGCCCTGGCGGCGCAGTTCGCCGAGCGCGGCGTACGCGGTCTGCTCCAGGTACTCGCCGTAGACGGTCCGGGGCGCGAAGCGGCTCCCGGACCAGCGGTCGACGCCGGTGCGGACCCCTATGACCTTGTCCCGCGTCTCCAGCCACTTCTCGAAGTGGTGGAGGTCGCCCGCACGCACGGACATGTCATCGGGGGTCGCGTTGACCTTGAGGGTCTCGGTGTCGACCTGGTAGGCACGACCGCGCCACAGGTGCGGTGACGGTTCGAAGACCGTGAGGCTGCCTGGTTCGCTCCGTGTCCGGGACAACGCGTCGATCAAGCAGACAGCAGCCGCGCCTCCTCCGACGATACCGATCGAGAATCCACGGGACATGTGTCAGTCACCTATCAATTCGTGGAAGGCGCTGGGTCGTCGTGCGCCGGCCTTGCTGTCCGCGATCACGGGGCCCTTCCTCGCCTACTCCGGGGATTCAGTGGTGGCCGCCGGCCGCCCCCGGTGCGGCGGGGGCGGGCCGGTCGGCCGGTGGGACGGTGCGCCGACTCAGGCGGCGGAGTTCTTGAAGTTCTTCATCGAGACGGTGTAGTCACCGCGGTTGGCGCGGTAGTCGATGCAGTACTCCTGGGGGTACCAGCCGCCGAGCTGCCACTGCTGCGGCTGCTTGATGGGCCAGCACCGGCTCGGGTTGACCCCGGCGGCGATGCCTTCGAACCAGGCCTTGGTGATCATCGGCTCGAGGAAGCTGATCTTCGCGTCGTAGGCGCCGTAGATGAAGGTCTGGGTGAAGGCGACGGAGCTCCACTCGGGCGAGTTGAGGTCGATGAGGTGGTTGCCCATCGCCGCCTCGGCGACGCCGTTGTCCTTGTAGTCCTGGGGCATGTACTGCGGGGCGACCGGCTTGGTGGCCGTCGCGTAGTCGTCGCAGTTGATGGCCAGGCCGCAGGGGCCGCTGCGGATCGCGTCGCGCTCCGCCTTGGACTGCGTGTAGAAGTGGAAGTCGAAGTGCGGGGTGTCGTAGATGTGCTCGGGGCCGTGACCCATCGGGTTGTAGTTCACCAGGGCCCACTTGAGCGGCATGCCGGGCAGCGAGGTGAGCTGCGAGGGCAGGTCCAGCGGACGCTCGTGGCCGCCGACGCACTCGGTGTGCTGGTCGACCGTGCCGTCGCCGTTCACGTCGTAGCAGTGGTGGCCGTCGGTCATGCTGGTCGGCAGGCCGGTCAGCATGGACTTGGGGAAGACGATGCCGACGGTCTGCGGCTTGGAGCCGCTGACCTGCGCGTAGGTCCGCACCGTGCCGTTGCCCAGCGCGCTCGGGGTGCCGTACGAAGCGCACGGGCCGGCGTAGGAGGGTGTCTGCGTGAGCAGGACGTCCGCGGCCCACTCGGCGACCTTGACGATGCGCTCGCGGGTCGGGGCGTCCTCGGTGACCAGACAGACGGTCACCGAGCCCGAGGTGCGGGCCGCGGCCTCCGGGGTGGTGACCGTGGCCTGGGCCGGGAGGCTGGGCCAGATCATCAGCGTCAGGGCGGATATCGCCAGGGCCGCTCCGAGGAGCGCCCTCCAGCTCAGCAACTTCTTCGCGCGCACGTCACACCTGTTCCAGTTCGAATCTGTGGAAGCCGCCCTGAAGGAAGATCAGGGGGGACTGGGTCTCGCGGGCACCCATGGCGACGACTTCGCCGATGACCATCACGTGGTCACCCGCGACGATGTGGTCGCGCAGGCTGCACTCCATCCAGGCCGCCGCGTCGAACAGCAGCGTTCCGGTGGCCTCGCCCGGGGCGCCGGGCAGCTCGGTCAGCGCCTGGTCGCGCTCGGGCCGGCGGCGCGCGAACGCACGGGCGGTGGACTCGCCCTCGGCGCCCAGGATCGAGATCCCGACGACGCCGGTCCGCAGCAGCTCGGCGAAGAACTCCGAGTCGTGGCGGAAGCTCAGCGACACCAGCGGCGGGTCCAGGGAGACGGAGGTGAGCGAGTTGACGGTGATCGCGTTGTGGGTGCGCACGCCGCCCTGGTCGGAGTACGTGCTGACGACGCAGACCCCGGTGGCGAAGGAACGCATCACATCGCGCAGGTCGTGGTTCAAGGCCGGGCCTCTCTGCTGGGCGCGGACGGGTGCGCGCGGCGCGGTGGCCGCGCGCACCCGCCCGTACGGGGGCTGACGGGTCAGTTCTCCTGGGCCCAGCGGCCGCGGGTCCAGCCGTCGAGGTCGTAGTCGTCCATGGCCTTCTGGACCAGGTCGCCGTAGTTGTCGAGGAGACCCGCGCCGCGGGACCAGTTCAGGGTGTCGAGGCGCACCTGGTCGGGACCGCCGGCGTAGTTGAGCTCGTACAGCTCGTGGCGGGCGCCGAACTCCGTGCCGATCGCGTCCCAGGCCAGCTTGAAGAGCTTGGTGCGCTCCTCGGCGGTGGCGCCGGTGCCGCGGTAGTAGCGGTCGAGCAGCGGGCGCAGTTCGGGGTTCTGCAGGTCCTTGCCGCTGGAGGGGGTCATCAGCAGCGCGCCCGCGAGGTGCTCCTCGAAGAAGCGGTGCGTGCGCTCCCAGCTGATCGGGGCGAGCGCCCGGTAGCCGGCCGAGTAGTCCATGCGCGGCAGTACGGTGCCGGCCGGGCCGGCCTCCGGGTCCAGGGCCATGGCGCTGGTGACGGCCCAGGTCTGGTGGCGCCAGGCCAGCAGCTCGCCGAGGCCGGCCTGGACGCCGCGGAAGCCGTCGGTGCCGTTGATGCGCGTGCCGCGGTCGAGGACGCCCGCCATGAACTCGAGCTTGACCGACATGCGGATCGCGCCCTGGAAGAAGCCGCGGGAGAGCAGGCCGGAGCGCGGGAAGTACTGGTGGATCTTCTCGGTGTCCCGGTAGATCAGGACGTTCTCCCACGGGATGAACGCCTTGTCGAAGACCAGGACCGCGTCGTTCTCGTCGAACCGGCTGGAGAGGGGGTTGTCGAACGGGCTGGTGGCCTTGCCCTCGTAGGAGGTGCGGCAGACGACCTTCATGCCCGGGGTGTTCAGCGGTGCCATGAAGGCCAGCGCCATGTCGTCGGCCTTGCCGGCTTCCAGGTTGGCGAGGTGGATCTGGCCGACGAAGGCGACGTTGGTCAGCGCCGAGGCGGTGGCCATGAGCTTGGCGCCCTCGACGACGATGCCGTCCTCGCGCTCCTCGACGACCTTGAGGTAGACGTCGCGGATCTCGTGCGCCGACTTGTTGCGGTCGACCGGCGGGTTGACGATCGCGTGGCTGATCGAGAGGCCCTGGCGGGCGTACTTCTCGTACCAGGCGCGGGCGTTGTCGCCGAAGGGCTCGTAGAAGTCGTGGGTGACGGCGAGGCCGGCCATGAACGACGCCTTGTAGTCCGGCGTGCGGTTCATGAAGCCGTAGCTCAGGCGGGCCCAGTGCTCGATGGCGTCGCGCGCCTTGAGGAGCTCCTCGGGCGAGTGGGCCGGGGTGAAGAAGCGGTGGACGCGGTAACCCGTGTACCGGTCGACCGTCGTCATCAGGTCCTTGGTCTCCGGGTGGTGGAGCGCGTCGTACAGGTGCGCCGTCGACCGCGCGGCCATGGCGAAGGCCGGGTGCGTCGTCACGTCCTTGACCAGCTCGCCGTTCACGAAGACCTGACGGCCGTCACGCAGGCTCTCCAGGTAGGAGTCGCCCGTCATGAGGTCGCACGGAGCCTCGGCCGACTGATCCACTATCGGGACCTGACCCATTTTGTGTTCCTCTCCAGGGGTAATACACGCGACCACTGCGGGGCGCACAGTTCGATTGATCCGAGCGTAGGCTCGGGTTCCGATCTGCTCTTGCGGGGCCGCGCACGAACAATTGCCCATTCACGCCAACTCGCGGCCTGGTCACGTCGTTGACGTTTTGTCAGCAGGCATGCGGATATCGCCCGCTCCCTGGTCGTTCTGGGTCCGGGCGCGAATCACGCACTGCGGAATGATGAATTCCTAAAGGCCTGAAATGACACCGGCCCGTCCGCGCATCCGGTGAATACGGATGCACGGACGGGCCGTACGAAAAGGGAATTGAATAAACCGTTCGGCGGTCGGTCAGGCGGCCGGACGGGTACCGCCGGCGGAGGCCGCGTCGATGCACGCCGCTTCGGCGATCAGGATGATCTTCTCGGCGTGCGGCAGCAGTCGCGTGCCCGCCTCGGTGAGTTCCACCCGGCCACCGGCGCGGTGGAAGAGCGGTGCCCCGATGTACTCCTCGAGGTTCTTGATGTGCGCGGTCACGCTGGGCTGCGAGTAGTGGAGGTTCCGGGCGGCACGAGTGAAGCTCATCTCGGCGGCCACTTCGCGGAACGAGCGTAGCTGCTGGAACTGCACGGCAGGGGCTCCCTTCTGCGAGGCTTCACGCCTCGGAGACAAGAAACATACCACGCCGCAGGTATAACTGAAGGGGGTCGCGCACCTGTTCATTCGTACGACATCCTGCGCACATACCTGTGGCCATGCCCTCAAAAGAGGACATGGCCACGGGTCAGCCGCTGCTTCGTGGTTGACAGCGGGTCTTGCGGGGTGGACTAGTCGGACATCTCCATCGGCGAGAGGAGGTCCCGGGCTATCTGGGGGAGGAGCCGGTCGATCAGCAGGCCGGTGCGCGGGGACCCGTCGGCCGCCCGCGGGATCGCGTCCACGGCCACCGCGTGCGAGAGCACCCACGGCAGGCGACGCTCACAAGCGGCCAGCGCCGCCTGCCGGCCGCCCGCCTCCTGCTCCTCCTCGGGGAGCGGCACGAAGGCCACCACCAGCGTTTCGCCCACCTCGGGCAGCCGGGTGCGCATCACGGCGACGTCCTGGACGCAGGGCAGGTCGAGGAGTTCGAGTTCGAGCGCGTAGAAGGCCGTCTCGAAGTCCTCCACCAGCACGTCGTCGTAGGGCTGGTCGTCGTAGGAGGGCAGGTTCACGCGGACATCTCCTGTTGCATCGACTGCTCAAGCTGCAGGTTCAGAGTGATGATGGGGAGCACCGCGTCGAGCAGGTCACCGGTACGGATGCGGCCGGTCGGGCTGTACGGGATGGTGTCGACCGCGATGACGTGCGCGGGCAGCGAGGGGACCCGGCGGGCACAGGCCGCGCCGAGCGCCTGGTAGCCGGTGGCCTCGCGGCCCACGGCCACCGCGATGAACGGCACCACGATCGCGTCGCCCAGTACCGCGCTGCTGACCCGCATGACGGCGGTGTCGCGCAGGCACGGCAGGTTGAGCAGGTCCGACTCCAGCCGGAACAGCTCGGTGTCCACCGCCGAGTCGCGGACCACCACGGGCACGTCGGTGACCCGTCCGGTGACCACCAGGCGGCCGGTCTCGTCCACGTACCCGGCCTCGTCGGTGACCAGGAAGCGCTGCTCGCCGGCGCCGAGGTCCAGGGCGGCCGTGTGCGTCTCTCCGTCCAGGTAGCCGTCCATGACCTGGTGGCCCGCGAAGGCGAGCCGCCCCGTCTCGCCCTGCTCCAGCGGCCGCCCGTCCGCGCCGAGGACGGCGACGGTGGTGCCGAGCGTGGTGTGACCCGACCGCGGCGGCGACACGAGGAGCTCCTCGGGGCCCATGACGGCGCTCAGCCCGGTCTCCGCGCTGCCGAGCGCGGTGTGCAGCACCGGGCCCAGGCGCTCCCAGGCCGTGTTGACGGTCCAGCGGCCCAGGTGGGCACCCGGGGTGAGCAGGAACCGCAGGTGCCGGGTGCGCGGCGAGGGCTCGGCGGTCTCCGGCAGCGCGAGCAGCGCGTGCAGGGTGGAGGGGGTGATCACGCCGGAGGTGACGCGCTCGTCGACCAGCAGGGCGCTCAGTTCCTGGGGGCCGACGCCGTCCGCGAGCACCACGGTGGCGCCGACGCCGAGCATCGTGCGGGTCAGGGCGAGCGCCGTGGACTGGGCCGGCGGCGCGGAGGCCAGGTGGACGTCGTCCCGGTTGAGGCCGAACTCGTCGACCAGGTCGACGAGGTGGCGGCCCTCGGTGGGGGTGCGGCGCACGGCGATCCGGGCGGGCCCGTCGCCGCGCGAGCCGACCGCGAAGGACTCGTAGGGGCGCGGGGCGGGCAGGGTGCGCAGCGGTTCGGCCGAGGTCAGGCGGTCGAAGTTCAGCGGCTGGTGCGCGGTGGGGGCCACCTGCGCGCCGGGAGCCGACACCCCGTCCAGGAGGACGTGGAGGGCCTGCGGGCCGCTCGGCCAGACGAGCCGGTCGAGGGTGGCGCGGTGGTCCGAGGTCACGAAGACGACGGCCGGCTCGAGCCAGGTGAGCACCTGGCCCAGGTCGTCGGCGCCGCTGTCCGGGTCGAGCCCGGTGCAGGAGACGCCGAGCGTGGCGCAGGCGCTCATCGCGGTGGCGAGCTGCCAGCTGTTGCCCGCGAGGAAGACCGCGCGGACCGGGCCGTCCCCGGCGGGCAGGTGCTCGGAGAGCCCGGCCGCCGTCCGCTCCACGGTCTCGGCGAACTGGCCCCAGGTCAGCCGCACCTGGCCGTCGACCAAGGCATCACGTGTCACGCCACCCGCCGCGTGCCGGCGGATGTCATCGAGCTTGATCATGTGGGTTCTCCGTGGTCGGTCAAGAGCCTCGTCTGTGGCTCGGGGCCGCGACCATGGAAACAAACCTGCAAGAAGGTAGGCAACCGTCATCGGAAGTTCTGATATCGAGGCCTGCCATGCCATGTCGGACTCGTACGGGCCTCGCACGGGGCTCGTAGGGCCCGCACGGGGCTCCGGACGGCCCCCGACATGCCTCTGCCGGGCGTCGATGACGCCCGGCAGTCGGACATGCGCCGCCCGGTGCGCGGCGGCCGGC
Organism: Streptomyces sp. NPDC006544; assembly: GCF_040611715.1. Classification (NCBI taxonomy): domain Bacteria; kingdom Bacillati; phylum Actinomycetota; class Actinomycetes; order Kitasatosporales; family Streptomycetaceae; genus Streptomyces; species Streptomyces sp. NPDC006544. The sequence continues at coordinate 126,393 of NZ_JBEXOV010000007.1, forward strand.
GTCACCGGGGGCTACGCCGTGGCCGCCATCTGGTCCGGCGTCGCGCCGCGGGCTTCCTTCTTCGGCTCGGCCCTCTTCGGCTCGGCCTTCCCGGGCTCCGTCTTCGTGGACTCCGCCTGCGCTTCGGCCTGTGCTTCGGCCTGCGCTTCGGCCTGCTCGGCGCGGATCCGCTCGAAGTCCGCCCTGACCCGCTCGGCCCGGCCGGGGGCCATGTCCAGCTGGGCCAGGACTCCCGGCAGCGCGATGATCGGAAGGATGTGCTTGAGCAGGACCGAGGTGCGCACTTCCAGGTCGGACCAGTCGGCGAGCACCTCGGACAGCACCTGGATACCGGTGAAGGCGCCGACGAAGAGCTCGGCGACCGAGTCCACGTCCACGTGTGCGTGAAGCTCGCCGCAGTCCTTGGCCTGGCTCAACGCGAAGCGGTTGTGCTCGATCCAGTCCCGGTACGGGCGCAGGCGGTCCTGATGGTGGGCACCCCGCTCCAGCGAGAGCCTCAGGCTGCCCTGCACCACGGGATCACCGTGGATCTGGGCGGCGAAGAGCATGCCCGCGTCGATCATTTCCTGGAGCCGGGTGCTGCGGGGCACGAGCGGATAGCCGACCTCGTCGATCTGGCTGGCCAGCACGGCCTGGGCGAGTTCTTCCTTGCCCTTGAAGTAGTAGTAGAAAGCGCCCTTGGTCAGGCCGAGCCGCTGGTAGACGTCAGCGATGGTGGCCCCGTTGAAGCCCTTCTCCGCGAACACGGCACCAGCTGCCTCGACGATGAGCCGCCGGGTTCGTCGGGATTGCTCCTTCTGGGTCACGCTCGCTCCCTTCTTGATGTGTGGCGGTCGACGGTCCCACTTGACGAAGGCACCGAGCATGTCACTGAAAACAGCCGTTGCAAATTATACCAGGCAGCACGTATCTTGCGGCGGCCGGGACTTCACCAGCCCGGCTGCGAAAGAGAGTTAGGTCCCGAGGGGGGAACCATGACAATCAGTACAGACATAGGTGTGACCACCCATAGACAGCCCGCCCGGATCGCACAGTCCGGGCCGCCGACCGTGCCCAGTTGGCTCGTACACCGTCCGACCACCTCAGACGTGTTCTTGTCGGACTGGGAGAAAACGGGCACGGATCGTTTCGCCGTCACGCTGCGCTGGCCGGAAAAGCATCCGTTCCATACCGCACTGCACGGTTTACAACCCCCCACCCTGATCGCGGAGACCATCCGCCAAGCAGGCATGCTCATCGCCCACGCCGAATTCGGCGTCCCGGTCGGTTACCACTTCCTGATGTCCGACCTGAACTACACGATCGAGCCCGGACTCCTCGACGCCGACGACCGCTCACCGGTCCGGATCGACGTCACCTGCTCCGCGGTGAGGCTCCGGGGCAGCCGGCTCTCCGGAATGACCTGCCACATGGTCCTCGTCCGGGACGGCCGGGTCATCGCCACCGGCGACGGCAGCCTCACCTGCACCTCTCCCGCGGCCTACCGCCGACTGCGCGGCGCGTACGCGGACGCCGGCCCGGTCCACTCGGTGCCCGACCCGGTGCACCCCGCCCTCGTCGGGCGAACCGTCCCCGACGACGTCCTGCTGGCCCCCACGAAGGACCCCAGCTGCTGGACCCTGCGGGCGCCGACCACCAACACGACCCTGTTCGCGCGCCCCAACGACCACGTCCCGGGGATGGTCCTGATGGAGGCCGTCCACCAGGCCGCCTTCGCCTTCGTGGACCGCACAAGGCTGTATCCCACTTCGCTCCGTCTCCGGTTCGAGCGCTACGCGGAGTTCGACGCGCCCTGTCTCATCCAGGCACAGGCCGTCAGCAGGACGCGGAGCGAGGCGCTTTCGCCGAGCGACACGATTTCCCTGCGGATCACGGGACACCAGTCGGGCCGCCGGGTCTTCCTCGCCGTGCTCGAGGGACTTCCGGTTTCCTCCTGATCTCCGCTCCTTTTCCTCAGAAAAGCGGAATCCGTTCTGCCGATCCAGCAGGCGAGACGCCCACAGAGCGAAGTGGCGGCCGGAGCACCGGCATGCCAGCCTGTGGCCTCGCAGACCCATCCACACCACACACCGGAGGAGGGATACTCCCGTGAGCAGGCAGTGCCCGTTCGTCATCGATCCCCTCGGCCAGGACATCCACGGGGAGATCAAGGAGATCCGGTCCCGGGGCCGCGCCGTCAAGGTCGTGCTTCCCGGAGGCGTGGAGGCCTGGTCGGTCACCGACTACGCCCTCGTCAAGCGCCTCCTCACGGACCCCCGGGTCTCGAAGGACGCCTACCGGCACTGGCCGGCGTGGATCGACGGCGAGGTCACCGAGAAGTGGCCGCTCGCCATCTGGGTCTCGGTACAGAACATGGTCACCGCTTACGGCGAGGAGCATGCCCGCCTGCGCAAGCCCGTGGCCCGCGAGTTCACCACTCGCCGGGTCGCGGCGCTGCGGCCGCGCGTCGAGGAGATCGCCTCCGGTCTGCTGGACCGCCTCGAACGGGTGCCCGCCGGCGAGCCGGTGGACCTCCGCGAGGAGTTCGCACACGTCCTGCCGCACCAGGTCGTGTGCGAACTGTTCGGCATACCCGCCGACGCACGGCAGCGACTGCAGGAGATCATCGCGAACTTCTTCGCCACCTCGGCCACCGCCGAGGACGCGATGGCCAACGGGATCGCCCTCTACCAGACCATGACCGAGCTGGTCGCCCACAAGAGGGAGAACCCCTCCGACGACCTGACCTCGGCGCTCATCACCGAGTGCGACTCGGGCTCGTCGCAGATGAGCGAGAAGGAGCTCCTCGACAATCTCATCCTCCTCTTCACCGCCGGGTACGAGACGACGGTGAACCTCATCGACAGTGCCGTCGCCCGTTTGCTCTCGCACCCCGAGCAGCTCGCGCTCGTACTCTCCGGCGAGGCCTCGTGGCAGGACGCGATCGACGAGACCCTGCGCGTGGACCCGCCCGGCGCGCACAGCATCCTGCGCTACGCCGTCGAGACGATCGAGATCGACGACGACGTGAGGATCCCTCAGGGCGACGCGATCGTCATCTGTTTCGCGGGTGCGGGACGCGATCCCCTGCACCACGGAGCGGACGCGGACGTCTTCGACGTCACCCGCGCCACCCGCGGCGACCACGTGTCCTTCGGCTACGGGGCGCACTACTGCCTCGGCGTGACGCTGGCCCGCATGGAGGTGGCCATCGCCCTGTCGTCCCTGTTCGCGCGGTTCCCGGAGATCTCCCTGGCCGTACCGGCCGAGGCCCTCCTGCCGAAGTACTCCTTCGTCTCGAACGGCCACCTCTCGCTGCCCGTGCTGCTGGGCACTCCCCAGGGAGGCTGATTTCGGCCACCGAGGCCGATCCGGCCGGGCCGGCGCGCGAAGACTTGCCGTCATGACGAAAGGTTTCGACATGACGGCGAACAGCGGACTCCTGACGGGCAAGCGCGCCCTGATCACCGGCGCGAGCAGCGGCATCGGGGCGGCCGCGGCCCGGGTGTTCTGCGAGAACGGGGCCTCGGTGCTGCTGATCGCCCGACGCGAGGCCGAACTGGCGGCCATCACAAAAGAGTTGACCGAAAAGGGCTTCACCGCCGCCTACGCGGTCACGGACGTCTCGCGCACCGAGGAGGTCAAGCGTGCGGTGGACCGGGCGGTGGAGCTCTTCGGCGGGCTGGACATCGCCTTCAACAACGCGGGCGCGGGGGCCGTTCCCGCGCCGCTGCACCTCATGGAGGACGCGGACTTCGAGGCCGTCATGGCCACCAACGTCCTCGGCACCTGGAACTGCATGAAGCACGAGATCGCCGCGATGCTCGCGCACGGCGGCGCGATCGTGAACAACAGCAGCGTCGCCGGACTCGTCAACACCCCGGCGGCCGCCCCTTACATCGCCTCCAAGCACGCGGTCATCGGCCTCACGAAGGCCGCCGTGGAGTACGCCGCCCAGGGCATCCGCGTCAACGCCATCGCGCCCGGCACCACGCGCAGCGAGATGATGGGTCAGTGGTTCGACCTGAATCCGGGCCTGGAGCAGCAGCTGCACACGATGGCCCCGCTGCCGCGCACGGCGGACCCTCGCGAGATCGCGTACGCGGCCGCCTGGCTGCTCAGCGACCAGGCGTCCTTCGTGGTCGGCGCGACCGTACCGGTGGACGGCGGCTGGACGGCACGCTGACGGCCGCCCGAAGCCACCGAGGGAGACCGGTGCCGCCGACGTCGTGGCGTCGTCGACGGCGTTAACGGCGTTAACGCCGTTAACGGCCCGCGCACCGTGTCGACTCGACGCCCACCTGCTCTGACCTGCACCGTCCGGGGATGCGAAGAACGAGATCACGCCATTACCGGAATCTGTGTCTCCCGCCCGACGTGCGGAAACACCTGCCCGCCCCGAGCGGTCCTCTGCCATCGGCCGAAAAGGGCTCAGTAAAGTACGGTGATCGTTTTATTTGTCGCGGACATCGGGGGAACTCATGGCAAATACCCAGCAGGACAGCGCAGTTCGGAGATCCGGCGTGATCGTCCTGACGGGGGCCACGGGTTTCATCGGCTCCGCCGCCCTGGAGGACCTGGTCCGCCGGCCGGGCGTCCGCGTACGCGCCCTCGCCCGCACCCCCGGTGCGGCGCGCGAAGGCGTGGAGTGGGTGCGCGCCGACCTGGCCGATCCCGCCTCGCTGCGCGGGGTCTGCGAGGACGCGACCGCGCTGGTGCACCTGGCCTCCTTCATCGGGCCGGACGAGGAACGCTGCCGCACGGTCAACGTCGAGGGCGGCGCCGCCCTCCTGGACGAGGCCGCGCGGGCGGGCATCAAACGCGTGATCCACCTGTCCACCGCCGCGGTCTACGGGCTCCGCCCGCACCGCGGGATCGAGGTCGACGAGATCCCCACGGACCCGGCGTCACCCGCGAGCCGCACCCGACTGGAGGCGGAAGCCCCGGTACTGGCCGCCGGCGGGGTCGTCCTGCGGCCCGGCCTGGTCCTCGGCGCCGGAGACCGCTGGGTGGTGCCGGCCCTGGCCGAGCTCCTCGGCCGGGTCCCGGCCCGCTGGGACGGCGGCGGCGCGCTGCTCTCCGTCGTGGACGTCGCCGAGCTGGCCCGGCTGATCGGCGCCCTCGCCTCGGCCGCGGACCCGGTGCCCGGCGGGATCTACCACGCCAGCCACCCCGCCCCCGTGACCACCGGGGCCCTCACGCGGGCACTGACCTCCCACGGGGTGCTGCCGGCGGTGACCCAGGACTGGCCGTGGGAACGCTGCCTGGAAGAACTGCGCGCGCACCCGGGCCGGGTGACCGAGCGCCAGTTCAGCCTTCTGGCCCGCGACTACTGCCAGAGCAGCGAACCCGTCTGGCGCCTCGCCGGCGTCCGCCCGGAGGCCGACCCCCTGGCCTTCCTCGCCACCGCGTCCTCCTGGTACCGCGAGCACCTCGCACGGGCCTGACCGCAGAGCGCAGCCGAACGGCGCCCCGGCACCCGGGCCCCGGCGCCCGGGACCGGCAGCTCCCGTGGCCCCGGGAACCGGGCCCGCCGGTCCGGCGTCGTCGTAGCGTGCGGCACCGCGCGAGGACGCCGGAACGGAACGAGGACGCCCCCATGGCTCACCCTGACACGGACACGGCCCCCGCACCGGGTTCCGGACCGGGACCCGGCCCCGGATCCGGGGCCGGGGCCGGGGAGGGGGCCGGATCCGGGCGGCCGCGCCGCCTCCGCCTTCCCGGCAGCCCGGTCCACCGGATCACCGCTCTCGCCGTGCTCGTCGCCGCGCTGCTCGCCTTCCACTCCGCCGTCCCCCCCACCATCGGCCACCCCGGCAGCCTCCTGGAGACCTTCCTCCCCTGGCTCGGCCTCGCCGTCCCCCTGCTCCTCGGCCTCGCGCTGCTGCGCCGCTCCGCCGTCGCCGCGCTCGCGCTGCTGCTCCCCGCGGCCGCCTGGCTCGGTCAGTTCGGCGGCCTCCTCCTGCCCGCCGGGCCCGGGGTCGGCAGCGAGGGAGGCGGCCGGACCGACGTCGTCGCCGTCCAGCACAACGTCGGCGACGACAATCCCGACCCGGGCGGGACCGCCCGCGCCCTCGCCGCCACCCGCGCCGACCTGATCGCCCTCGAGGAGCTGACCCCCACCGCCCTCCCCGCCTTCACCACCGCCCTCGCCGCCGACTACCCCCACCACGCCACCCACGGCACGGTCGGACTCTGGTCGAAGTACCCACTCACCGACGTACGGCCCGTGGACATCAGGCCGGCCGGCCTGGGCCCGGACTGGAACCGCGCCCTGCGCGCGAGCGCCGCCACCCCGCGCGGACCCGTGGCCGTGTACGTCGCCCACCTGCCCTCGCTGCGCCTCGGCCCCTCCGGGTTCGGCTCCGGCCGGCGCGACGAGAGCGCCGTCCTGCTCGGGGCCGTGCTCGCCGCGGAGCCCGCCGAGCGGGTCGTCCTGCTCGGTGACCTCAACAGCACCGTCGACGACCGCGGTCTGGACCCGGTCCGCGCGGCCGGGCTCAATCCGCCCGCGTCGGGCTTCGCGTTCAGCTGGCCCGCGTCCTTCCCGCTGGCCCGGATCGACCAGGTCCTGGCCCGCTCGGGCACGGTCACCGGCATCCGCGCGCTGCCCGCCACCCGCAGCGACCATCTGCCCGTCCGTGCGGTCATCCGGTTCGGTTAACGTGCGGCCATGACTGAATTCGTACTGGTGGCAGGCGCATGGCTCGGTTCGTCGGCATGGGACGAGGTGGCCGCCGAGCTCCGCGCGGCCGGCCACGCGGTGCACCCGGTGACCTTGTCCGGCCTCGGGGAGAGGCGGGAGGCCCCGGCCTCGGCACTCGGCCAGCAGACGCACGTCGAGGACATCGTCGGGGCCGTCGACCGGCTCGGCCTGCGCGATGTGGTCCTGGTCGGCCACAGCTACTCCGGCATCCCCGTGGGCCAGGCCGCCGAGCGGATCGGCGAGCGGCTGACCCGGGTGGTCTTCGTCGACGCCGCCGTCCCCGCCGACGGAGCATCGTTCCTCTCGGGCTGGCCCGAGGGCCGGGCGGCGGTGGAGGCCGCGATCGCCGCCAACGACGGCTACTGGCCCCCGCTGGAGGCCGCCGACTGCGAGGGCCAGGGCCTCACCGACGCGCAGGTCTCCCGCTTCCTCGCCTGCTCGGCCCCGCACCCGGGCGCCACCCTCACCGAACCGGCCGTACTTGCCCGCCCGCTCTCCGAGTTGCCGGCGACGTACGTCAAGTGCCTGCTCGACGGCGCCGAACCCCATCCCGACGTGGCGCAACTCCTGGCCACCGGGCCGGACTGGCGGCTGACCACCCTGGACACGGGCCACTGGCCGATGTTCTCCGCCCCGTCCGAGCTGGCCCGCGTCCTCCTGGAGGCCGCGTCCACCCTGCGTACGGAACGGGTCCGGGCCACGGGAGCCGGCTCCGAAGCCGCCCTGCGCGACTGGCAGTACGTGCACAATCTGATCATTCCCACGGACGAACTGCCGCTCGAAGCCGTGCGGGAGCGCGCGGGGCGCAACGTCCTGGACGTGGCCTACCTCGGCGACACCCTCGTCGGATGCATGACGGTCCGCCCTCCGGCCGACGGCTCCGCGACCGCCACCGTGATCGCCCGGATCCTCCCCGCCTACCGGGGACGGGGGTTCGGGCGCGCCCTGTACGCACGGGGCCTCGCCCGGGCCCGGCAGCTCGGAGCCGAGGTGATCGAAACCGTCGTCCTCGCCTCCAACCCGCAGGGCCTGGCCTTCGCGCGCGCCAACGGCTTCGTCGAGTTCGACCGCTACGTCCTGCCCGGCGACACCGTCCCCTTCGTCGACCTGCGCCTCGTCTGACCGCCGCCGGACGCTGGTTCCCCGGCGGCACGAAGGGTGCGTCGCCCCGCCAGGACCCGCGGTCACGCCGCCGGCCTCTCGGATCGAGACGGTCAGGCGGCGGCCGGCCGCTTGCGGGAGACGGCGACGCCGGCCAGGCAGACCGCGCCGCCCAGCAGGGTCAGCCCCGCGGGGACCTCGTCGAGGGCGATCCAGGCGATGAGCACCACGATCGCGGGCACGGCGTACGTCGTCGCGCCCATCTTCCCCGCGGTCGTCCGCGACAGCGCGTACGTCCAGGTGGTGAAGGCCAGCGCGGTCGGGAAGAGTCCCAGGTAGACCATGTTGAGGGTGGCGGTGAGCGGCGCCCCCGGCAATTGCTCGACGAGCTGCCAGGCAAAGGGCAGCGTGACGGCCGTGCCGACGAAGCAGCCGTACGTGGTCACCTGGAGCGGGCTCGCGTACCGCAGGGCCGGTTTCTGGGAGACCACCCCGGCCCCGTAGGTGAGCGCGGCGACCAGGCAGAGCAGCACGCCGCCCAGCGAGGCCGATCCCCCGTCGGAGGTGGACAGTCCGACCACGACGGCCCCCACGAAGGAGACGGCCATCCCCGCCAGCAGCATCGGCGGGAACCCTTCCTTCAGGAGCCAGCCGCTGAGCAGCGCGATCACGATCGGGCCGATGTTGACCACCATGGCGGCGGTCCCGGCGTCCACGAGCTGCTCTCCCCAGTTCAGCGTCACCATGTACAGCCCGAACCACAGCACTCCGGAGCCGAGGATGCCGGGCCACGCCTGCTTCGGCGGCGGCGGCACCCGCTTGACGAGCAGGACCAGCCCGAGCACGAGCGAGGCCGTCAGCAGGCGTCCGAACGCGAGTGCTCCGGGCCCGAAATGGGCGGCGGCGGACCGGATGGAGACGAAGGCGGAAGCCCACAGCACCACGGTCACGGCGGCCGCTATGAGCGCGCGGCGGTCGGTCCCGGGCCCGTCAGAGGTTTTGTCCATGCGTGCAAACTACCGGCGTTGATCCAGACCGCCGACGGGCCCGGGCAGCGCATCCGGCCCGGGTGTACGCCGGCGGCACCGCCGAACGGTCAGCCGTCCGTCAGCAGCAGCTTCTTCTGCGGCTTGCCCATCGCATTGCGCGGAATCGCCGCCACGAACCGCACCTCGCGCGGCCGCTTGTGCACCGACAGGTGCGCGGCGACGAAGTCGGTGAGCTCCGCTCCCGTGACGCCCTCCGCCACCACGAACGCGACGATCCGCTGCCCCAGATCCGCGTCCGGCAGCCCGACCACCGCCGCCTCCCGTACCCGGGGGTGGTCCAGCAACGCGTTCTCGATCTCTCCCGCGCCGATCCGGTAGCCGCCCGATTTGATCATGTCGATGGAGGCCCGGCCCACGATCCGGTGCACGCCGTCCGCCCGGTCGACGGCCGCGATGTCCCCCGTACGGAACCACCCGTCCTGCGTGTACGCGGCGGCCGTGGCCTCGGGCCGGCCCAGATATCCGGCGAACAGCGTGGGCCCCGTGAGCTGGAGTTCACCGATCTCGGCGCCCGCTTCCGCCGCGATGCGCGTACGGATGCCGGGGAGCGGGGTGCCGACCGTACCGGGCCGCACCTCGCCGCCCGCGCGCCCGCTGATCGTGATCAGCGTCTCGGTCATCCCGTACCGCTCGACGGGCCGCAGCCCGGTCAGTCGCTCCAGGTCCCGGAAGACGGGCGCGGGCAGCGCCGCGCTGCCGGAGACGAGCAGCCGGGCCCCGCCCAGCGCGGCCGCGGCCTCCGGCGCCGCGGCGACACGGGACCACACGGTCGGAACCCCGAAGTACAGGCTCCCTCCGGCCGCCGCGTACGCCTCGGGCGTGGGCCGGCCGGTGTGCACGAGGCGACTCCCGGTCCGCAGCGCTCCGAGCACGCCGAGGACCAGGCCGTGGACGTGGAACAGCGGCAGCCCGTGCACGAGAGTGTCCTCGGCACTCCACTGCCAGGCCCCGGCGAGCGCGTCGAGATCGGCGGCGACCGCCTCGGCGGTGAGGACGACGCCTTTGGGCGGCCCGGTGGTCCCGGAGGTGTACAGGATCAGCGCCGCCGCGGCAGGGTCGGGGACCGGAAGGGGAACGGAACGGTCCGAGCGCCGCGCGAAGTCCACGTCCACGAGCACCGCCCCCGAATCGCGCAGGATGTGCTCCCGCTCGGCCGGACCGGCATCGGGCGGCAGCGGCACGAAGGGCACCCCGGCGAGCAGCCCGCCGACGGCGGCGGCGACGGTCTCCAGCGAGGCCGTGGCCGTCACCGCGAACGCGGGTGCGCCGGCGACGTCGGCGGCCACCGCGCGGGCAGCTCCGAGCAACGCCTCGTAGGAGGCCTCCCGCCCGTCCACCCGCAGGGCATCGGCCCGGTCCCCGAAAACCCCGGTGAGCGCGGTCAGCACTGATTCCCCCTACGAAGCGAAGCTGCCATCAACCGGCCCCAGGCTAAGACCAAACCAAGCCCCACCAGCACCGGAGCCACGAAATCCGAGACGGCGCGCAGCAGACCAGGCCCCGCCGGCGTTTGAGGCGTGGGGTCGGGGGCGAAGCAGATCAAGCCCCGCCGGCGTTTGAGGCGTGGGGTCGGGGGCGAAGCCCCAGAAAAGCCCGGGCCGCAGCCCCGCCCCGCCCCCGCCCCCCTCAGGGAGGTGGGACTCAGATCAGCCCCTGCGCCAACATCGCGTCCGCCACCCGCTCGAACCCGGCGATGTTCGCCCCGGTCACATAGTCCCCGGCGGAGCCATACCGCTCGGCGGTCTCGTACGACACCGCGTGAATGTCCCGCATGATGCCCGCGAGCTCCTCCTCGACCCGCGCCGCGCTCCACGCCACCCGCCCCGCGTTCTGCGCCATCTCCAGCGCGCTGACCGCGACCCCGCCCGCGTTCGCCGCCTTGCCGGGCCCGAAGGCGACCCCGGCGGACTGCAGCAGACGCACCGCGTCCGGCGTGGTCGGCATGTTCGCGCCCTCCGACACCGCCTTGACCCCGTTCGCGATCAGCGTCCGCGCATCGGCCTCGGTCAGCTCGTTCTGCGTGGCCGACGGGAAGGCGGCCTCCGCCGCGACGTCCCAGACCCGGCCGCCCCGAACGAACCGCGCCGACGGCCCGCGCCGCTGCGCGTAGTCGCTCACCCGGCCGCGCTCGACCTCCTTGATCTGCTTCAGGAGTGCGAGGTCGATGCCCTTCTCGTCGACGACGTAGCCCTGGGAGTCGGAGGCCGTCAGCGGGTTCGCGCCCAGCTGCTGCAGCTTCTCGATCGTGTAGATCGCGACGTTGCCCGAGCCGGAGACGACCGCCGTCAGGCCGTCGAGCGACAGGCCCTTGACCGCCAGCATCTCGGCGGCGAAGAGCACGCTGCCGTAGCCGGTGGCCTGCGGGCGGATCAGCGAGCCGCCCCAGCCCCGGCCCTTGCCGGTCAGGACGCCGGCCTCCCAGCGGTTGGTGATGCGCCGGTACTGGCCGAAGAGGTAGCCGATCTCGCGGCCGCCTACGCCGATGTCGCCCGCCGGAACGTCGGTGTGCTCACCGATGTGGCGGTAGAGCTCGGTCATGAAGGACTGGCAGAAGCGCATGACCTCCGCGTCGGACTTGCCGTGCGGGTCGAAGTCGCTGCCGCCCTTGCCGCCGCCGATGCCGAGTCCCGTCAGCGCGTTCTTGAAGATCTGCTCGAAGCCGAGGAACTTCACCACGCCGATGTCCACGGAGGGGTGGAAGCGCAGGCCGCCCTTGTACGGGCCGAGCGCGCTGTTGAATTCGACGCGGTAGCCGCGGTTGACGTGGATGTGACCACGATCGTCCTGCCACGGAACCCGGAAGATGATCTGCCGCTCCGGCTCGGTGAGCCGCTCCAACAGGGCCGCGCCCGGCTCGGCGTACTCGGGGCGCGCCGCGAACACGGGGGCCAGGGTGTCCAGGACCTCCCGTACCGCCTGGTGGAACTCGGGCTGGGCCGGGTTGCGGCGTTCGATGTCGGCACGCAGCGCGTCCAGCCGGCTCTGCGGGTCCTTGGGGTCCGTCACGGTCTGTTCCTCCTGGGTTGCGATGCCGGGACCGGCGCCGAGACGCGGATCGGCTCTCCGACACCGCCTTCCGCATCGCGGAAACCGGCGGCCCGGACACCGTCCCAGCGGGAGGGTACGGCGCTCGCGGACCGGGCCCACGCGTCTTTCCGGCCCGCCCGGCAAAGGCCCTCGGCCACCGGTTCCACCGTCCCTAGTGATCGTCGACCGAAGGATTCCCCGCCGCCCTGGATCCGACCTGGACCCGCCCTCGACCCACGCCGGGCAGCAGGAAGACGGCCCCGAAGAGACGCGCACAGACGCGCACATAGGGTGCGGGAATGAACGCCCCCACCCGAACCCCGTCGCCCCTCCGCCTCGAACCGGTCACCCCGGACAACTTCGACGCCGTCTGCGCCGTGTCGGTCCGCCCCGACCAGGCGCACCTCGTGGCCCCGGTCGTCAAGTCGCTGGCCGAGGCGTACGTCCACGGAGAGACGGCCTGGCCGCGGGTGATCGTCGACGGCGACGAGGTCGTCGGCTTCGTGATGGCGTTCCTCGACATCGTCTGGGACGCGGCAGCCGACCCCCGTGACATCCGCTCGGGCCTGTGGCGCCTGAACATCTCGTCCGCCCACCAGTCCAAGGGCTACGGCCGCTTCGCGGTCTCGGCGGTCACCGCCGAAATCCGCCGCCGCGGCGCCTCCCGCGCCTACGTCACCTGGGAACCCGGTCCCGGCTCACCCGAACCCTTCTACCTCGGCCTGGGCTTCCGCCCGACAGGGGAGGAGAGCGCCGGCCAAACGGTCGCCGTCCTGGACCTCCCCACGACCTGACCTCCCGGGACGCCCCGGCCACCCGGGCACGGGCACCCAGCACCCGGCACCCGGCACCCGGCACCCACCCGACCCCGCCCCCTACACCCCAGGACCGACCCCCGCCCGGAACTCCCGCGGACTGACCCCCCGTACCCGTTTGAAGGCCGTGGACAGGGAGAACGCCGAGCTGTAGCCGACCTGGTGGGCCGCCGAGGCGAGCGTCGTGGCCGGGTCCCCGAGGAGGTCCGCCGCCAGAGCCAGCCGCCAGCCCGTCAGATAGGACATCGGGGGCTCGCCGACCAGCTCGGTGAAGCGCCGGGCCAGCGCCGCCCGCGAGACGCCGACCTTGCGGGCCAGCGACTCCACCGTCCAGCCGTACGCGGGGTTCTCGTGCAGCAGCCGCAGCGCCGGTCCGGTCACCGGGTCGCTCTCGGCCCCGCCGCGTTCCGCGAGCCAGCCCCGTACGACGCCGATCAGCAACAGGTCCAACAGCCGGTTCAGGACCACGTCCTGGGCCGGTTCGGTACGGGAGATCTCCCCGCTCAGCAGCGTCACCAGCATGGGGTCCACCGGCCCGACCAGCACCGGCGGAAGCGCGGCGAGCAGTCGGCTGCCGATCTCGCCGGGGTCCTGGTAGGTACCGCTCAGCAGCACCACCGAACCGGCCGCCTCGCCCCACGTCCGCGCCCCGAGCGCCATGGAGTCGGAGACGTCCTCCCCGCCGTCCACCCTGCTGCACCGCTGGTCCGGACCCACCCTGATCTGCACCGGCGTGTCCTGGGCGTCGGAGACGGTGTACGGATCCGGTCCCCGCACCAACGCCACCTCGCCCGGTGCGACGAGCACCGGCGCGCCCCCGTCCGGGAGCAGCCACGCCGACCCGTTCACCATCGTCATCACCGACAGCGGCGCCCGGTCCTCGATACGGACCGACCAGGGCGGGCTGAAGACGGACTTGATGAGGAAGGCCGACCTGGCCTTGGGGCCTTCGAGCAGAGCCGTCAGCGTGTCCATCCGACCATTCTCCCCAGGCGCTCCCACTCACTCCCTAGTGGTGTGCGTCCCAGGCACCGCGCGCCGCCGCCTCGCGGGCGAAGTCCGCGAAGTCCTTGGGCTTGCGGCCCAGCACTTCTTCCACCCCGTCCGTCAGGTGCGCGTTGCGCCCGTCGAGGATCAGCGTGAACAGGTCCGTGAACTCCTCCGGCAGTCCGTTCTCGCGCAGAACCGCCCGGTAGGCCTCGTTCGAGACCGGAACGTACGAGATCGCGCGCCCCGTCGCCTCCGACAGTTCGGCGGCCACGTCGGAGAAGCTGAGCAGCCGGGGTCCGGAGAGCTCGTACGTGCGGCCGATGTGCCGGTCGTCGGTCAGCGCGGCCACCACCACGTCGGCGATGTCGTCGGCGTCCACGAACGGCTCGACGGCATCGGCCGTCGGCAGGGCGATCTCCCCCGCCAGCACGGGCTCCAGGAAGAAACTCTCGTCGAAGTTCTGGTGGAACCAGGCCGAGCGCACGACCGTCCAGTCCGCCCCGGACGCCTTCAGTGCGTCCTCGCTCCGCTCCGCCGCCTCCTCGCCGCGCCCCGAGAGCAGCACGAGCCGGCGGGCGCCCGCGGCCACCGCGGCCGTGGCGAAGGCGCCGATCTGCTCGACGGCGCCCGGGAACGAGAGGTCGGGGTAGTACGTGACGTACACCTGGTCCACGCCCTCGAGCGCCGGACCCCAACGCGCGGGCTCGTTCCAGTCGAAGGCCGGCTCGGCGGAGCGCGACCCGATACGGACCTCCCGGCCCAGGGCCGTGAGCTTCTCGGCCACGCGACGGCCCGTCTTGCCCGTCCCACCGACGACCAGCGTGCGAGAGGCGGTGGACGCACCGTGCGCGTTCCGCTCGGCCTGCGTGCTGTGCGTGCTCTGGGTGCTCTGCGTCTTCGTCATGGGAACAGTCAACGCTCCGCGCCCGAGACGCGACATCGCCGAGAAGCTCTCTCACATACGCCTGCGTCCACGGCCGTGGACGCAGGCGTATGCCCTACCGCTTGGCGAGCGTGTGCGCCACGAGCGCATTGGCGTGCCCGTGCCCGAGACCGTGCTCGCTCTTGAGCCAGGCGACCAGTTCCATGTGCCGGGTCAGCGGCGAGGCCCGGATGAGCTCCTGCCATTGCGCGATCGGGCGGCCGTGCTTCTTCTCGATGGAAGGGAAGTAGCTGGCGGGGCCCTTCACCGGCTCGGTCATGGCGGTCCTCTTCCTCTCGGGCGGCCGCACGCGCGGCCACCTCCTTGTGCCTACGAGAGGAAGACGTCCCCCGGACCGAAAACTCATCGGCCCCGCCCCGAAAATTCGGATGATCTTCGAATGAACCCTGCTGTCCGCTTCCTCGAGCGGCTCCCCGGGAACGGGCCGGCCCCGCCCCTCCCGCCGTAACGGGCCCTGCCCGCCTGGGCCGTCGACCCTGCCTCTGCCTTCCGGAACCGCCGTGTGAACGCGAGGCCGAGCAATATGATCACATTGCGGTATGACCACGACGAAGACCCTCTACCTGCTCTGCTCCGCCGCCCCGCCCGTCTTCGACGTGGCCCATGTCATCGAGGACGCCCAGTCCCGGGGCTGGGACGTCTGCCTCGGCCTCACCCCCACCGCCGCGCACTGGCTGTCCGACCACCTCGACGGTCTCGCCGCGCTCACCGGCCACCCCGTCCGCTGGCAGTACAAGCTGCCCGGCGAGCCCGACGTCTGGCCGGTGGCCGACGCCCTGCTCGTCTCTCCGGCCACTTTCAACACGGTCAACGCCTGGGCCCTCGGCCTCACCGACCGCTTTGCCGTCGGTGTCGCCGCCGAGGCCATCGGCAAGGGCACCCCCGTCGTCGCCATGCCCTGCGTCAACGCCGCCCTCGCCGCCCACCCGCAGTTCGACCAGTCCCTCGCCGTCCTGCGTACCGCCGGGGTCTCCGTCCTCTTCGGCGAGGACGGTTTCACCCCCGGCCCGGCCGGCCCGGACGCCCCGGCGCACTTCCCGTGGCCGGTGGCCCTGGACGCCGTGGACCGCGTCGCGACCTCCACCGCACAGCACTAGGCCGTCTCCTTCGGGTCTCGTCGACCGAACCCGGCCGGACCCGCCGCCGCAGGCAGGCAGACAGACAGGCAGGCAGGCAGGCAGCCGGCGCGCGCTCCCCTACGCCCTCACTCCCCCGTCGTCCCGTCGATCACCTCGCGCAGCAGGTCCGCGTGCCCGTTGTGCCGGGCGTACTCCTCGATCATGTGGGTCAGCACGTAGTGCAGGGAGTAGGCCTGGTCCTCGTAGGATCCGGTCACGTCCAGAGACCCGGCCGCGTCCACGATCGCCCGCGAGCGCGCGCAGGTGTCCTCCCAGATCGCGAAGGATCCGGCCACGTCCGCGTCGTCGACGCGGAACTCGGTCCTCTCCCCCGCCTCGTTCACCGGGAAGTAGCCGCGCACGTCCTCACCGCCCACGACGTTGCGGAACCAGCCCCGCTCGACCTCCGCGAGGTGCCGCACCAGACCCAGCAGGCTCAGCCCCGACGGAGCCACCGCCCGGCACCGCAGCTGCTCGTCGGTCAGCCCCGAGCACTTCATCATCAGGGTGTCCCGCTGCCACTGGAGGATGCTGGTCAAGGTGGCGCGCTCATCGCCCACCAGGACGGGCCGGGTCCGCTGTTCGTCGATCATCGACTGATCATCACAGTCGTACGGAGACCCGCGCGCCCGGTTTCACATCCCGGGACGGCCCCGGCCCGCTCCAGCCCGCCAGCCCGCCAGCCCCGCCACCTTGTCCGGATTCACCTGGAGCCTCAGGTTCACCAACCGCCCGTCGGCCGGATCCAGATCGAAGGTGAGCGCCCCGAGCGCCGCGCCCGCGTACACGAACAGCACCGACTCCTCCCCGTTGACCTGCGCGGCCTCCAGGCTCACGGCGTGCAGGGAGGGCTTGGCCAGCATCCCCAGCAGCCAGCGCGCCACGTGATCGGCCCCGTGCAGCGGCCGCCGCGCGGCCGTCACCTTGCCGCCGCCGTCCGACCAGGCCCCACGCCGCGAGGAACCTCCGGGTCACCTCGCCGCGCTGTCCGGGTGCGGCCGCGAACCGCGGCCGCCGCGCCCGTACGTGCGCGCGCGCCCGGTGCCCGGTCTGCCGCACGGTCGCCTCCCCGCGCTCCAGGACCTCGGCGATCTCCGCGTACGTGTACCCGAAGACCTCGCGCAGCACGAACACGGCGCGCTCCAGCGGGCTCAGACTTTCCAGCACCACCAGCATCGCGGTGGACACGGTGTCGGCCAGCTCCGTCTCCTCGGCCACGTCGGGCGCGATCAGCGCGGCCGCGGCCACCCCGTGCCCGGCCACCCCGTGCCCGGCCACCCCGTGCCCGGTCAGCAGGGGCTCGGGCAGCCACGGTCCGATGTACGCCTCACGCGTGGCACGGGCCGAGGTGAGCCGGTTCAACGACAGGTTGGTGACCGTGCGCACCAGGTAGGCCCGCGGATGCGTGACAGCCGCCCGGTCGGCACGGTCCCAGCTCAGCCAGGCGTCCTGGAGCACGTCCTCGGCGTCCACGACGCTGCCGAGCATCCGGTAGGCCACGTCGAACAGCAGCCTGCGGTGGGCGGTGAAGGGGGTGAGGCGGTCCGGGACATCGGATTCGATCATGAAAGGTCAGGCTGCCCGTACCTTCCCGGCTCGCGCAAGCGCCCGTACCCCCTCCTCACTGCCGGCGTGCGACGGCGCCCAGCCCAGCTCCCGCCGCGCCTTCACGTTCGACAGCCGCACGTCCGTCCCCATGATGGCGTGGGCGAGCGGAGCCGCCCTGAGCACCCAGAGCGGTACGGTCAGCGGCGCGGGCGCCCCGAACGCCTCGGCCACGGCGCGCAGGTGGGCGTCCCACCCCGTCGGCCCGTCGTCGGCGATGTTGTACGCGTGCCCGGCCCGCCCCGACTCCACGCCGGCGACCACCGCGCACGCCGCGTCGGCCACGTCCACCCAGCTCAGCGCCCGCCCCTTCGAGGCCACCACCGGTACGGCGCGCTTGCGCAGCATCGGCACCAGGTGGGTGTCGGTGGTGCCGGCCCCGTAGAACAGTCCGAAGCGCAGGCTGACGCCCTCGATCCCGTCGGCGGTGAAGGCCAGTTCCTCCTTGGTCCGCATCGCGCCGACGTGCCGCTCCAGCCAGGCGTCCGCCCCGGCCGGCCCGAAGCCGTCGTCCTCGCCGATCAGTGCCCCGCCGTGGTCCCCGTACCCGTACCCGAACATCATCGACTCCACGACGAAGCGGCGCGCCCCGCTCTCGCGGGCGGCCGCCAGCAGGTTCACGGTTCCCTCGGTGCGCAGGGCGTTGGTGGCCTCCATGTCCTTGTGCCGGGCCATGGCCTTGCCCGACAGCGCCGTGGCCGCGTGCACCACCGCGTCGAAGCTCCGCCCGTCCATCGCACGCAGCAGGCCCTCGCGGTCGAGCAGGTCGGCCCGTACGTCCATGTCCGCGCCCCGGCCGAGCCCGGCGACCTCGTGTCCGGCCGCACGCAGCGCCCGTGCCGCCTGCCGTCCCAGTACGCCGCTCGCGCCCGCCAGCAGAATCCTCATGGCCGTTCTCCTTCTCGCCGTATGCCGGATGCCGTTCCGGTGTCGCCCATGGGACAGACGGGCGGCCCGGAACGTGACATGACGAGAAGGTGACCCGCGACTCCCCCGCGCTCGCGCCCTACCCCGCGCTCATGCCCGGTCCCTCTGCTCCGAGCGCGCTCTGGGCCCCGGCACCAGGCCCGCCGTCGCCGCGCGACCCGCGACGACCTCGGCCATCACCCGCCGACCGCGGTCCTCGGCCATGTCGAGCCTGCTGAGCATCGCCGGGGTCGCGATCCCCGGCAGGGCGTGCTGGTAGAGCGTGGCCACCCGGCCCTCGATGTCCCCCCGGTCGCTGAGGGTCTGTGAGTAGAGCTGCACGCCCGACCAGCAGGCGGACAGGATCCAGGCCGTCTCGGCGGGATCCACGTGCGGCAGCAGCTCGCCCTGGTCCTTCGCGGCGCTCAGCAGTCTCCGCATGAGCTCGATCCAGCCGGGGACGGCTCCGCCGCGCGTCTCGAGCGGCTCCGGTCCCAGCGACAGCCTGGCGCCGGCGCTGAGCATCGGTTCGTGCTTCATCCGGTACGCCGACACCATCGCGACGTCGACGAGCTCCTGGAGCTTGCTCTCCCGGGACGGCACCAGGCACTTGCCGAACTGGGCGTCGAGCACGCCCTGGGCCAGTTCCTGCTTCGAGGAGAAGTGGAAGTAGAGGGCTCCCTTGGTCACACCCGCGTGGGCGAGTATCTCCGCGATGGTGGCGGCCTCGTAGCCACGTTCGTCGAAGACCACCGCCGCGGCTTCCAAGATTGCCCGACGCGTACGGACCGCACGCTCTTGCCGCACCACGAGCGTCTCCGATCTCCAAGGGGTCTGCCGGTGGATCATGCGTACACGTGATCCACCGGCTCGGCAAACCAAACCTGAAGGTCCGTAAGTTATCAACAGGCATCACGTGGTTGTCGACCGCGTCCACCAGCCGAATGCCGACTCCGCGCATGCCCCTCCCCCGTTTCCGGCCGGATCCCCGCACCTCTTTCCGGCGCGGCCCCAGCGTTGCCAGAACCGGACAATCCATCGAGCAAAACCGAACGGTGCGTCTGGTTCCGCGGCTGCCCAGGCTCCGTCACGCCCGCCCGGCCGACCCCGCTGCACACCTCACCGCCCGGCCCGACCGCCGCCTCGTCCCCCGCCCGAACCGCCCTACCGGCCCGCCCTGCCTACCGGCCCGCCCTGCCTACCCGCTCCGCCCGCTCCGCCCGCCGCGCCCCGCCTACCCGGCCCGCCGCCCGGCGATGAGCAGCCCGAGCCCGTCGAGGATCCGCTCCAGCCCGAAGTCCAACGCCTGGTCCTGTCCCCCCTGCTCCGCCACGGACCCCAGCGCGGCCCGGAGCGCCGGATACCTCTCCCCGTGCACCCGCATCACCTCACCGAGCGCCGACGTCAGCTGCGCATCGGGCCCCTCCCCCACGGTTCCGCCCGTAGCCCGCTCCTGCTCCGCGATGCCCCGCACGTGGCCGGAGAGCAGCACCACCGAGTCGATCGCCTCGGACCCGGTCAGCCCGCACCCGTCGAGCGCGTCGAGCGCGTGCTCCATCCATCCCACCTCCCCGGGCCCCATCACCCGCGCCCCGACCGTCGCCTCCAGAAGCCACGGATGCGCCCGGAACCCGGCGAGCAGCGCCCGCGCCCACACCCCGAGCCGCTCGCGCCAGTCCTCCCCGGCCGACCGCTCGTCCAGTACGGACGGGTCGGGCATCGCCGACTCCACCATCAGCGCGACCAGCTCCGCCTTGCCCGGCACGTACCGGTACAGCGCCATCTTCGTGACGGACAGCCGCCCTGCCACCCCCTGCATGGATACGCCGGCCAGTCCCTCGGCGTCGGCGAGGGCGACCCCGGCCTCGGCGATCCCTTCCAGCGTGAGCCCCCGCTTGGGGCCGCGGGCGGGCCGCGCCGGCGGGCCCCAGAGCAGCCGTACGGCCGCGCTCCCCTGCTCGTCCGCGTCGGTCATCGGATCTCCCTCGCCTCGCCCCGCCATCAAACTGTGTCCACCGTACACGTTAACGGCGTTAACGCTCCCGCCCCCCTCGCCCCCACCCGAAGCGCACGCGCGTCCCTCCCGCGGACCGTTAACGCCGTTAACGGTCCGGCCGCGAAAAGTACTGGTCGACTGGTTTGAGATGCGGCCGATGACGCAGATCTCGCCACCTCCGACTCCCCGTAGCCCATGCTCGGCTGACGGCACGTCCAGCCCATCCCGGGTCAAATGACCCCAGAGTCCGCACACATCCGGAACCCGTCCGCACCACTTCGTTAGCAAAACTCAAGCGTGGCGCCCACAAGCACCCCTGAACGTTAGTAAAGTCCCTCTCATGACTTCGCCCTCGTCCCAGAACGACCGAGAGAAGGTCGTCTCCAAGCTCCCTCCGTGGCTGCGCCAGGAACTGAAGATCCGGACCGCCCAGTTGCGGGTGGACATCCAGGACGCCGTCCACCAGGGCATCGCCCACTGGAGCGCGCTCGCTTCCTCCCCGTCCCCCGTCGACACCTCGGGTGCAGAGTCCTTCTCCACCTGGCTGCCCGCCGGCCAGTGGGAGCTCTTCCGCGCCGGATCCAAGGACCGCGGCGTCTCCCTCATCCAGGGACTGGCCCAGGCAGTCCGCCTCTGGCTGGAGATGAACCCGGCCCCCACCGTCAAACGGCCCTCCGTCGTCCGCCGCATCGTGGTGTGCAACCAGAAGGGCGGCGTCGGCAAGACCGCCATCACGGCCGGCACTGCAGAGGCCCTCGCCGAGGATCCCGGGAGCCTTCACCCGGTCCGCGTGGCCCGCCAACTGGCCCGGCGCTCGGCCTCCGAGGACGGCGACGAGCCCGGCTCCGAGCTCACCACGCCCGTCGACCTGGAGGACCTCCCGGGCCTCGGCATGCGCGTCCTGCTCGTCGACTTCGATCCCCAGGGCCACCTGACCAAGCAACTCGGCCGCCAGCCACTGCCCATCGGCGGCGACAGCCTCACCTGCCACATGGCGGGCGAGGCCAAGGGGCCCCTCTCGGACCTGATCGTCCCCATCCCGGACGAGCGCTTCGGCGACCGGCTGCACATCCTGCCCGCCTGCACCGACGCCTTCCTGCTCGACGTCCGCCTCTCCACGGTCCGCGCCCGCGAGGCCGCCCTCGAGCGCGCGCTCGCTCCCGTCGAGGCCGACTACGACGTCATCCTCATCGACTGCCCGCCCAGCCTCGGCCTCAGCATGGACGCGGCCATCTACTACGGGCGCCGCCGCGACACCGAACAGCCGGGCGCCTCGGGCGCGCTGATCGTCGTACAGGCCGAGGACTCGTCCGCGGACGCCTACGACCTGCTCACCTCACAGATCAACGATCTGCGCGACGATCTCAGCCTCGACATCGACTACCTCGGCCTCGTCGTCAACCTCTACGACGGCCGACGCGGCTACATCGCGACCTCCTCCCTCCAGGCCTGGATGGACATAAAGGATCCGCGTGTGGTGGCCATCGTCCCGGACCTCAAGGAACAGCGCGAAGCCGTCCGGGTGAAGCAGCCGCTGTTCGTCTACTCACCCAAGGGCGACCAGGCGGTCGCCCTGCGCGCCCTCGCAAGGGAGATCTCATGAGCAAGGCCGACAAACTCGGAGTGTCGACGTCCTTCGCCCGAGCCCAGCCGGTCGGCGTCAGCTCCCGGCGCGCGGCCATCGCGGAGGCCACCGGCGCCCCCACCTCCGGGGTGGTCCCGCCGTCCGAAGTCCCCATCGAGGCCCTCGCGCACAACCCGTTCAACCTCCGCGAGGATCTCACCGAGATCCACGAACTGGCCCATTCCCTGACCGTCCGGGGTCAGCTCCAGCCCCTCGCGGTCGCCACCCGGATGGCGTTCATGGAGGCCCACCCCGGGCACACCGACGGCCTGGGCCGCGCCCCGTACGTGGTCATCGACGGCAACCGCCGCCTCGCGGCAGCCCAGCAAGCCGGCCTGCGGACCATGCACATCCACGTCAACGACTCCCTCGCCACCTCGGCGGCGGACATCCTGGAGTCGGCGCTCATCGCCAACGTCCACCGCGTGGACGTGGCCCCCATGGACCAGGCCCGCGCCCTCGAGCAGCTCGTCGAAGTGCACGGCTCCCAAGCCCAGGTCGCCAAGCGCCTCGGCAAGACGCCGGCCTGGGTCTCCCAGCGGCTGACCCTCCTCCACCTCACCCCGGAACTCCAGGACAAGGTGGAGACGGGCGAACTGAAGGTGGAACCGGCCCGCCGCATCGGCCGCCTCCCGCAGGAGGAGCAGGCGGCCGCGGCGGAGGAGACCGTTAACGCCGTTAATCCCCCGCGCCAGCGCACCCGCCCGGCCACGGAAGCCGCCCGCCCGACCGCACGCCCCGCCCCCGACCCGGCTCCCACCACCCCGGCCCCCACCACCCCGGCCCCCCGCCGGATCACGATCGTGGCGGAGTCCCCCGAAACCGTCGCGGACGCCCTCACGGCCCACCTCACCCCGGACGAGCTGAAGGCGGTCACGGAGCTCCTGCTGACTCGCATCTGACACGACGGGGGCGCTGACGGGACCGAGCACCGTTAACGCCGTTAACGCCGTTAACGCCCCCACGTGTGTTTCACGTGCGTTCCACGGTGCGGTTCGCATAGGCTGCGGCTGGAGGTTCCCATGCTCAACGCGCACCACAACGAACAGACCACGCTCTTCGCCGCCGTGGACGCCCTACTCGAAGAGGCCGCGGCACAGGACGCGCTCCCGCACCCGGACGAGCGCAAGCGCCTCCGCGAAGCGGCCGGCCTGAGCCAGGACCAGATCGCCCAGGCGCTCTCCGTCCGCCGCGAAACGGTCACCTCCTGGGAAACGGGCAGGACCGCACCCCGCCCCCCCAAACGCGCCGCCTACGCCCGCCTCCTCAACGGCCTGGCGGAACTGCACCCCATTAACGCCGTTAACGCCGCCCCCCTCCGGCCCACCCCCGAGGCCGAGGGCGCACCCCCCGTTAACGCCGTTAACACCACCCCCGGCCCGTACGCCGGCGAGGGCGACGGCCCGCACACCATTAACGCCGTTAACACCACCCCCCTCGTCGACCCACCCGGGCCCGAAGGCACACCCCCCGTTAACGCCGTTAACACCACCCCCGGCCCGCACGCCGACGAGGCCGACGGCCCGCACACCATTAACGCCGTTAACGCCCTCCCCCGCACCGACCCCACCGCGGCCGAGGACACCCACCCCATTAACGCCGTTAACACCACCCCCCTCGTCGACCCACCCGGGTCCGAGGACGCAGCCCCCGAACCGGAGCGGGGAGCGGCGCCCCGGTCTCGCGAAGCAGCGGTCAGGGCCACGCCTCCGCAAGGCGCCACCCCGGCACCCGCACCCGCCTCCGCCCGCCCCCGCGCCGTTAACGGCGTTAACGCCGTTAACGCCCGACCCACTCCCCGCCCCACCCCCCTGGAAGGCAACGGCCCCCTCGCCGTCCTCGACGGCACCGGCAAGGCCCACGCCTCCGGCGGCGCCATCCTCACCCACCCCACCACCCTGCCCGCCCTCATCACCTGGGCCCTCGGCCCCGACGCCGACCTCCGCTCCCCCCGCCTCCACCGCAACGGCAAGGACGGCGACCCCCTCCTCGTCCTCACCCCCGCCGCCACGGAATCCCTCGGCCTCCCCCTCGTCCTCGAAGACCGCCGCGGCCTCCGCCTCCCCGACGACCACCCCGTCATCAAGCAGCTCACCAAGGCCAAATGGCAGCTGACCCGCCGCGGCTTCGGCCCCTGGGCCCGTGTCTACCGCCCCGCCACCCCCACCACCGGCCGCCAGTGCGTCCAGCTCGCGATCCTCCCCTGGGGCGCCCTCGACCCCCGCGCCTGGGGCGAGCACACCGCCGAGCTCCCCGCCCCGGAACTCGCCGAGCTGCTCACCTGCTACGCCGCCCGCGTGCTCACCCCCCGCGGTTCGACGGCGGTCTCCGGCCTGGAACTGATGACGGCGCTGCGCCCGCCCACCCGCGCCGCACGCGACGAGGCCACGAACACCTGGGTGTCCGCCCCCGTCGCCGGCTCCCTCACCCGTCCCGTCGACCCCGCTCCCCCGGAGGCCCCCGACGAGCACCCGGTCGTCGCGGCCCTCTACCCCCGCTCCCACCAGCGCACCCCGGACCAGGTCCTCGACGAAGAGGCGTACGACTGGATCCGCGATCCGCAGCTCCTCACCGACGCCGAGTGCGCCCGCGCCCACGCCGTCGGCATCGACGTGAACATGGCCTTCGCCGCAGCCGCCAACCGGCTCCTCGTCGGCACCGGCCCCGCCGTCCACGCCCCCCGCCCCCGCTTCGACCCGAAGCTCCCCGGCTGCTGGCTGGTGGACCTCTCCGCCGTCGAGCTCGACCCGCGCCTCCCCAGCCCCTTCACCCCGCACGGCCGCCCCCCGACCGGACCCGCCTGGTACGCCACTCCGACCCTCGCCTACGCCCAGGAACTCGGAGTCAGCGTCCAGCCCTCCGAGGCCTGGGTCCGCCCGGAGCACGGCCCGTACCTCGACGCCTGGTACACCCGCCTGCGTGACGCCTACATGGCGACGATGGCGGAGCTCGGCATCCACTCGGCCCTCACCGACGCCGAGTTCCTCACCGCCATGACCGACTACAAGGGCCAGGACCCCCGCCGGGCGGCGGTCCTCTCCGCGATCAAGTCCACCGTCAAGGGCGGCATCGGCAAGCTCCGTGAGCGCCCCCAGGGCGCCGGCTACCGCCCCGGCGAGAGCTGGCCGGCCCTGGAGCGCCCCACCTGGCGCCCCGACATCCGCGCCGCCGTCATCTCGACGGCCCGCGTCAACATGCACCGCAAGATGCGCAAACTCGCGACGGCCGCCGGCGAGTTCCCCATCGCCGTACTCTCCGACTGCGCGGTCTACCTCTCCGACGGCCCCAGCCCCCTCGACTTCCTCCCCCGCACCCCCGAGGGCAAGCCGCTGCCCGGTGGCTTCCGCCTCGGCGTCAGCCCGGGCATGGTCAAGCACGAAGGCACCCAGCCCCTGCTCTGGGCCGTCCAGATGCTCGACGAACGCCACAACCCCGCCCGCCACATCAAGGGCCACGACGCCGCGGCCGACGGAGAGTAAGAGCCACCCATGTCCGAGATCAGCGACAGCCTCGACCGCGCCGACGAACAGAACTTCACCCGCCCCATCCCCAAATCGGCGGGCGCCCAGATCCGCTACCTGGTGAAGCAGCTCAAATCCACCAAGGCCGTGGCCGACCTCCTCGGCATCTCCCGGCGCACCGTCGAGCGGTACGTGAAGGACCAGATCAAGCAGCCCAAGCCGGCGCTCTCCGCCCGCCTGGAGCGCGAGGTACGCCGCCGCTGGCAGCCCCTGGTGCGCAAGCGGGCCCGCGCCAAGGCCGCCCGGCAGACCGGCCTGGTCATCGAGACCCGCGCCCGCTTCGGCTTCAGCGCCGCTCCCGGCACCACCGACGACGGCCGGATGCGCCGCATCACCCAGCACCTCCCCGCGGAGTACGCCTCGCGCCTCTTCAGCGCCCAGGAGGCCGGGGCGGGCGAGGCCCAGCTGCGCACCATCGCCGCCGAGGGTCTGCAGGAGATCTACTTCAAGGACCACGGCGCCCGAGCCCAGGGCCTCCTCGTCGAGTTCACGGACATCGACTACGTCGAACTCAACTTCTGACGCAGCGAGGAGCTGATCGACAATTGCCTTCCGCAGAGCCCCCGGAAGGCAGGACGAGGCAGTGAACGAGTACGCGCACGACGACGAGTTGGCGAAACGGTTCGAGGAGGAACGCGGCCACTTAAGGGCCGTCGCCTACCGGATGCTCGGCTCGCTCGCCGAAGCGGAGGACGCCGTCCAGGAAGCCTGGCTCCGCCTCGTCCGCTCGGACCCCTCCGAGATCGACAACCTCGCCGGCTGGCTGACCACCGTGGTCGGCCGGATCTGCCTGGACATGCTCCGTTCCCGCACGTCCCGCCGGGAAGACCCCCTGGACATCCGGCCGGTGGAACCGGTCCGGGGCCCGACCGACGCTGACGTCCGGTCAGCGGACCCCGAGGACGAGGCCCTGCTCGCCGACTCGGTGGGCGCCGCCATGCTCGTGGTCCTGGACCGGCTGGCCCCCGCCGAACGGCTCGCGTTCGTCCTGCACGACCTGTTCGCCGTGCCCTTCGACGACATCGCCCTGATCACCGAGCGCACCCCCGCCTCGGCCCGCCAGCTCGCCAGCCGCGCCCGCCGCCGGGTCCGGGGAGCCGAGATCCAGCCTCCGGCCGACCTCGGCCGCCGGCGCCACATCGTCAGCGCCTTCCTGCGAGCGGCCCGCGGCGGGGACTTCGAGGCCCTGCTCGATGTCCTCGACCCCGACGTCGTGGCCCGCGCCGACATCGGCGTGGCCGGGGCCCTCTCCGCAGTCCGCGGAGCACCTCTGGTGGCCCGTCAGGCCGCCACGTTCGCGCAGTTCGCACAGAGCGCGCAGATCGCGTTCGTGAACGGCGGACTGGGCGTGGTATCCCTCTTCGACGGCGCCTTCCGCGTCATGACGTTCACCATCGCAGACACCCACATCACCGAGGTCACCGTCTTCACGACCCCGGCCTCCGTCTCCGGCCTCGACATCCTCGTCCCCGCGGACCCCACCCCCTGAAAGACCCGTCCGAGGGGGCCCTGACAGCAACGGAACCGCGCGCAGGGCTCCCTCGAACAACCCAACCGCCTCCACGCCCTCCTGAGCCCCCGAAAACCACAAAGGGCCCCGGGATATCCCCGAGGCCCTCACAAGCCCCTGAGCACCCCTCAGAAGCCCTTCAATCGGCACACAATCAGCCAACCGCGTGCAGTGCCCTACGCCGCTTCGACTCCGCCGCCTTCTTCGCCACGGCCTGGGCGGCCCGCTTCTTCCGCTGCTCGGCCAGCTGGTCCTGATACGCCGCCACCGCCCGGTGGTAGCTGGCGACATAGCCCCGCGCGTCGAGCCGCTCCTCCGGATCCATCTCGTTCACGGCCGCCACGGCGTCCTCGAACGAGTTGTACCCGGCGAGCATCGGGTTGATCTGGTAGACGCCGTTACGGATCTTCCGGACCAGCTTGGCGAGCTCCAGGCTCCGCAGCGCCGCGTTCACGCTCGGCCGGCTCAGGTCCAGCATCCCGCCGACCGTCGCCTGGTCGATGAGGATCCGTCCGCCCGGCTCGCTGAGCGAACGCAGCTTCAGCAGCACGCGGTAGGCCGCCGGCGGCAGGTCGAGGTCAGAGAGAAGCCCGTCGGCGTTGACCGCAGCGAATCGCAAGGTGCTCACTGAGCCGTCCCTTCTCCCGTGCGCTTCGTCCGGCTCACCCGACGCGCAGCGCGCTCTCTTGCCCGTTCGGCCCGCAGTTCCGCGATGGCCTGCCTCATGTGGTCCAACGACGGGAAGCGCACCAGGTCCGGCAGGCTCGTATCGCTACGAATCTGCGAAATGGTGCCGTGCTGCTCCACCTTCACGAACTCACCCGTCATCTCAGTACCCGGGATGAACTCCGCCACCCGATAACTGTAGGGCGGGTTGAACTGATACACACCCCGCCGCACCTTGAAGACGATCCCATGAGACATCACCGTGTGCAGCGCTTCCGAGGTCTTCGTCCGGCTGACATCCAGGATGGTAGCCATCTCCTCCTGGGTAAGCGGAATCCGCCCCCCCGCCCGCTGGCAGGCAATGAGCAGCAGGATCAGTCGCAGCGGCAGAGCTTCCCGGAAGTACTGGGCGATCACGAGGAAGAACTCGAGACTGTCCATCGAGAACGCATTCGGCTGATTCTCGGTCCCGTAGAACTCCAGCGGCTTGCGCTCGCCGTCCAGGGTCAGCTTCCGCGTCGGGTACCGCTTGGCCAGGCTGTCCAGATCCTTGACCGGAGCCAGCGGCTGACTCCACGCCGAGATCGCATCGTCCACCGGCAGATCGGGACGCGGGGTCCCAGCCGGATTGCCCCGGCGGCGCTGTGGCTCTGATGACACGAGGCTGCTCTCCACTCCGTTGATCTGCGGAGATCAGTATGTCAACAAGGGTGACACAAGTGTCACGCTCGTTGACGTTCGGCGTGTCTTGTGTCCCCTCACAGGTGACATATCTCAGCCATACCTTTCCGAGCACCCCCTCCCAACCCCCTCCGGCCAACCCCACTCACCCCACCGCCAGTTCGCCGACACATCCCCCCTAAAACGTCAGCCCAGCCGACTTTTTAGCCCATTTTCCGTCAGTCTCACTGACGTTTTGCAGCCGATGTGTCCCCCTAGCAGCGACACATCACCCGAGATATGTCCCTCCTGAGGGGACATATCTTTTCCCCTGCACCCCCTCTGACCTGCGGCAACGCATCTCCGTACCTTCTATAGGCCGGTGGACGCTTCCCTCAAGGCACTCAACACCGTTTCCAACCGCCTGTCAGACCTCTCCTCGAGCCCCGAACCAGCCCCTTCCAGGGGCCCCAGCACCCCCAACTCAGCCCCTCCCTCCCCAGCCACCGCCCCGCAGAATCTGACTGATTCCCGTCTCTATCCACACTCCATTTTGAATCAACCACCCCTCAACACCATTAACGCCGTTAACACCCCCCAAGGCCCCAACGACTTAACGGCGTTAACACCCCGACCAAAACCCCAGGTCAAAGGCGTTGCCCTCCCCCAACTCAGCCCCCAACCAAGCAACCAGCAGAAGGAACGCTCCCACCCAAAGATCAAACCCTCAACCACTACTTCAAACCCAAGCCACCGCCCAACTGGCCGGTTCCAACCCCACCTCAGAAGAACTCCCAACCCCTCACGTCTGCCGGACCTACACCCCTCTCCCACCGCGATCACCCCCGGCCTCTCGAGCCACCCGCACCCGAAAACTTTCAAGAGACCCCACCTCCTGGCCCACGAGTTGCCCTCCCCAACCAGCACTCACCTCACGGGCCTTCTCTCCCCGGCGCGCAGCGCCGAGGTACCCCATTGAAGTCCGAAGCGAAGCTCAGGTAAGCGAAGCTAAGGGCTTGGCCCCCTCCGGACCATCACGCCCTAGGGCTCCCTCCCAGCGCGCTCAGCGGCTGGGAACCCGAAGCGAAGTGAAGGGTCTTGACCCCCCAAAGGGCCGGCCCGCGCGAAGCGCGGTAGCTCTCTCTCAGGCGCGCAGCACCTGAGGTACCCCTTGGCAAGACCGAAGCGAAGCGGAGGGCTTGCCCCGGAAGGGGCCACCACCGCGCGAAGCGCGGTGGTCTCTCCCAGGCGCGCAGCGCCTGGGAGTCGAACAGCTGCGCCGAGCGCAGCGAGGCGCAGCTGGGTTCCGGAGCGGAGCGGAGGAACCAGGCCCCCCGGAGGGGCCTCGGGCGAGCGCAGCGAGGCCGGTCAAGGTGGTTCGGGGTTCTGGAGCGAAGCGGAGGGGCCCCGGGCGAGCGCAGCGAGGCCGGTCCGGTCGGGGTGGTTCGTCGCGTTCCCGGCGGACGAGACCCTGGCCCTCGAGGAACGCGATCGCCTTGGAGACGGACGCCGGGCTGACCTGGAGGCGCCGGACGAGTTC